>MHLS01000068.1:886-11622 GCA_001819095.1 Candidatus Lloydbacteria bacterium RIFCSPLOWO2_02_FULL_54_12 | reverse complement strand
GACGATTGCTCCGAAGAGAAAGAAAAAGGGTACAAAAAACACCGGGGAATAAACCGGTGATTTTGGGTATTATCTCGTTTTTTCACATACCGGAAGTATTCCAGAACCGCCACAACGTTCTCCGACGTGAAGACGTTAAGATCAAATTCCGTCCCGCACGGAGAATTGTAAGACATCTCAACAAGCCCACCTCGAGAAAACAACGCGCCACAAAACGGATCGTAAAAAAGTTTAAAGACCAGCATGGCACCTAAATGTCCGTTCTCCCCTCGCCTAAGCGGAACTTCTATCTCAACAGACGCGCCGGAGGTTCTCCGGCTTCTCGGAACAAACTTCTCTTTATTTTCAGTGTCCAAAATCGCCCCCAAGCAAAGCCGAAACTGAATAACATAATACAGTTTTTTGTGTGTTCTGTCAACTTTTTTCCACTTGCTCTGAATGCCCCGCCGTACAAGGTCCGACCTTGTACCAACAAAAGCCGCCCGTGGGCGGCTTTTGGCAAAACCTTCTCCGTTGTACCTTACGCCATGAGAACGAGCGCGATGACGGCAAGGAGGACGCCGGCGACTTTTTTGGCTGTTGCCGGCTCCCCGAAGAAAAGCATAGCCCCGACGACGGTGATGACGACCATCCCGACGGGAACCATGGCGAGATACTGCGACAGTTCGATCTCTTTTCGCTCCAAGATCTTCGAGTAAGCAAGAAATCCGAGACCGTTCACGACCCCCGCGAGGAGGAGGACGCCCCACCCCTTGAGATCTGGTGTATCGCTATTCGCACCCAAAAGTACGACGCCAAGCGTCCCAATGGCGACCACAATGGCCGTCCACGCGCTCCCTGTACCCGAAAGCCTCGCAATGAGAGGCCACGCCCCAAAGACGACCGAGGAGAACGCCGCCAACACCAATGGATTATTCGTCACTTACCCTCCTTGTTGTAAGCACAATAACGCTTTTACTGTCAAAATTGTAACATGTTTTAATGTGTACTGTCAATTTTTTGACAGTACACAGGATATCCACGTTGAAATAACGGCTTCATTGCGAGGGGGAATGGCAAGAGTATAATTACGGAAGAGGAGAAATACCTCTGCATGCAGAGTTATTTGTCCGCAGAAAGCGGGCAAAATAACCATTTATTAGAATCTGCTTAGGGTCCGTTCATAAATAACTTCGTAGTTATTTATGATTACGACCCTTTGTGCCACGTTCATACTTTATGGAAGTAACTTATGAACGCGGCCTAATTCAAACACGATGAACAAGCAGTCGATTGTTGAAGCGGTCCACGGAAAGCTCGGCGGCACGAAAGTCGCTGCAGAGCAGGCTGTTGAAACGATGATCGAAACGATCACCAATTGCCTCAAGGGGGGCGAGGAAGTCTCGATCGCCGGTCTCGGCATCTTCTCCGTAAAGACCCGCGCCGCACGCACTGCGCGCAACCCGCGCACGGGCGAATCTATCAAGGTGGCGGCGATGCGCGTCCCCAAATTCCGCGCTGCAAAAGCGCTGAAGGACGCGGTCAGATAAGCGAAGGAGTTCATCAAACATACACTAAAAGGTCCCGCTTCGGCGGGACTTTTTAGTTCAACAAAACAACATACAAGGTCGGACCTTGAAGGATTAACTCCTAAGGTCCGACCTTGTATGTTAATTATTCATCGGGTATGAACCGAAGCGCAACACCATTCATGCAGTAACGTTTACCGAGCGGTGGTGGACCGTCGTCAAAGACGTGGCCAAGGTGAGCGCCGGTATCGACGGAAACGACCTCGACACGTTTACCAAAGAGCGATCCGTCCTCACGCAACTCGATACTCCCCTCAATAGGTTTCGTGAATGAGGGCCACCCCGTTCCGGAATCATATTTATCCTCGGAGCGGTAGACATAAAGACCCGTATCAGCGGTCACATAGGTCCCCTTGCGGTATTCCTTGTCCAGCGGACTCGAAAATGCCGGCTCCGTCCCCCGTTCATACATAACACGGTAAACCTCCGGCGAAAGACGTTCTTTGACACCCGGTGGCGCGAGAAGATCTGTTTGTTCCCGCAAATACAAGAAAAACACCAGAGCCGCCGCGACAAAAGCCACAAGGAACGTAACGACGGTCCTTCGCTTTTTCATGCCGCTCGGCCGTGAAGCGGCTCCTGTTTATTGTTTCCAAATCGATCCGGCATCACGAAAGCACTTGCAAGACGCTTCAATGCTCCGTGTGCTTCCCGAAGACCGACATAGAGCTCCCCCACTGCGCCACTCTTGATGCCTGCGCGGCCTTGCAATCGCTCCCGAGCATCTTTTGCCTCTCTCAAGAAGTCCTTCGCAACGGAAGCAACCCTGCCGGCGTCACTCCCTATCCGCTCTACGGTTCCCCTTGCGTCCTCTTCCATCGCGTGAATAGCCTTGAGCACGGGGGGTATAAGTTCACCGAGGGTCCTTTTTTCGTCTTCGGCGAAAGCTTCCCGCCGCGCGTTGACATAGAGCTGATCAAGACGCCGCACCATATTTCGCTCTTCTTCGGTGAACGCGCCGTTCACGACCTGCCAATCCTCATCTTTTTCGCGCTCCACCGAAGGCGGCACATATTCTACGCCCGACTCCGTAAGCGACCCCAAGTTGCTCTTGAATTCATCCGCCGAATACGCATCGATTGGGACTTTGTTTTTGTTTGACATATGAATAACTATACGAGGGTTTTGAGGGATGTCAAAGGATTGGAAATCGCCCGCGGAAGTAACTCGAGAAACTTCCTGTCCTCGCACCGACAACAACGAAAAACCGCTTTTCCGAGCGGCTTTTCGTTTGCCGAGTGCGGGATGGGAGAATCGAACTCCCGCCATCAGTTTGGAAAACTGAAGTTCTACCATTAAACTAATCCCGCCAACGCCTCGTATCCTAGCCCCAATAGAACTGGGCTGCAAGTCGACACTAAAGTGGTCGGCAGATACTATTCTACATTTTTCCCCACAAACTGAAAATGAAAAAGTTTTCACGGGGCGGGCAAATTGACACCCAAGAGACAAACGCGCGAGAACGGTCGAGGAGTGTTACTCGGAGAAGCCGTGAGCAACTGGCGCATTCGTTGTGCGAAATGCGGAGACGTGATCGGCGTCTGGCCGGAAAATCTCCGCGAATGGAGCGGATGCGAGAATGTCCTTCCGCTCGTTCGTTGCCTCGGTCAGGGCAACCACCCGAAACCCCACGAAGTATGCATCGCGTCCCATTGGGGAATTGTCGAAGAGTTCTACTTTTCCTACCCTGAAACCGGCACCAAGGAACGTGCATACCGCTACATCGGGCCCCTGTGGTGGCCGCTTGTCGCCCTTGCATTTCTCGCCGTCAAACAAAATCACGGGGAAAAATTCCGAAAACTGCGCGTCGGCGGAAGAACCGTCATCTGGCTCCCCCGCCATCGTTCATTCTGGAAACAACTGAAAAAGTTCTGTTCCGAACCCCTGATCTGACTATCGCTCCGTAGTTCCGCCATTAAGACGGTCTGCGGAGTTTTTGATCTCACGAGATCATGCCTCGCAACCGTCAACTAAGGCGAGGCGCCTCATGCATCAAAACTTGTATCCGGTGTGTTGTAGGATTAGTACGAAGAGGAATATACTGACGTCATGCCCAAATATATATTTTTCGACCTCGACAACACACTGACCCGAAGCCGCTCGGCGGTTTCCCCGGAGATGTCCGGCCTTCTCAAGCGTCTCACGCAAAAACACGAAGTGCTTGTGGTGTCCGGCGGTTCGGACGCCAAGCAAATTCGTCCGCAACTGGGAGAATCTCTGCGCGGCAAGTATTGGAGTATGGGGCAGAACGGAAATGTCTGCATCGATAAACAAGGCAATATCCTTTGGGAAAACAAACTCAACTGGCTTGAAAAATACGAGGTGCTCAACTACATCAAAGCCATCCACGCAGGTAATACATTTCCCTACGAGAGCGAGTTCGATCTCGTTGAGGACCGGGGCTCCCAGATATCCTATTCCTTCGTCGGGCACACCGAAAAAGACATCACCAAAAAGGAGCGCTTCGACCCCGACAAGAAAAAACGCGCGGCGGCACTAAAGACATTTCCCTTCAAAAGCAAGACGGTCGAAGTAAAGATCGCGGGGACAACGTGTTTTGATTTCTATATCAAGGGTAGCCACAAAGGAAAGAACATCGCGGCGCTTTGCAAAAGAATGGGGTGGAAAAAGAGCGACTGCCTCTACGTCGGCGATGCGCTCTTCAAGAACGGCAACGACGAAAGCGTGATCGGCGTCATACCGCTTAAAAAAGTCCGCGACCCCAAAGACACAGAGGAAGTCATCAGAAAACTGCTCACGAAAAACCAGGCGACCATTTGACACACAACGTAGAACGTTGCGGATTCTCCACTGGGTCCCGCATGAAATTGACAGTGCTGCTTAAATGCTTAGATTGAAGCCAGATAAATGTTCGTCCCTTTCCACCACAAGGAGCACCTTTAGTGAAAAAACGTTTTTTTGTCGCTGCAGGTCTTTCTCTCGCCGTTTTCGGCAATGTGCTCGCCGAAACACAGACCGCCGAACCGTCGTTACCGAGCAACCTTTCCGAGTGGCAGCATGTGGTACAAGACGCACGCTGTAGCCTCTCATCGACTCAGAACCTCGTTCAGGACATTTACGCGACACCGGTGGGTAATGGCATGGTGCGCATGCTACTCATTACCAAACGTAACGGTGAACGGTTCGTGCAAATGGATGTCGGACTCATCAGCGGGATGCCCTTCAACGGACAGGTCTACCTGAGGGGAAAAGAGGGCTGGTTCTCGCATGACATGACCGATCCGAGAGAGTTCGAAAAATACACCAAGCGTTTTGCCGATGAGCTCGGCGTGACCGTTGCTGAGTACAGGGAGAAATGCCAAGGAATGCAGTAGTGGTGGAATCATCCGCACGAGGCGGATGATTTTATTTTCCCCCCAAATGCCCCAGCGGACATTTTGTCTGATCGTGTTTTCGCGCCGGACAATATTTGCGGCCGTACTCGATAAGGAGATAGGTGGCATGAAACCATTCTTTTCTCGGGAGTATCGCCATGAGGTCACGTTCAATCTTGTCGGGGTCGTGTTCAGCTGAAAGCCCCAAGACGCGCGCGAGGCGTTTCACGTGCGTGTCCACCGCGATCCCCTCCACCACGCCGTGGGCATTCCCTAAAACGACGTTGGCCGTCTTCCGTGCCACGCCGGGGATCTCGAGCATTTCCTTCATGGTCTTCGGGATCTTCCCGCGGAACTTTTGCTTTACCATCTTCGCCGCCGCAAGAATATTTTTCGTCTTATTACGATAAAAACCCGTCTGATAGATAAGTCGCTCGAACTCTCGGGGGTCAGCCTGCACATAGTCCTCAAGTCTCGGATACCGCGCAAAAAGACGCGGGGTTACCTCGTTCACCTTCTTGTCCGTACACTGCGCCGAAAGTTCGACGGCAACGAGAAGCTCCCAGTCGCTCCCGTACCGAAGCATCATTCCCGCCTCGGGAAGAATGCGTTTCAACTTGCGCAGTACAAACCTTCCCCGCGCGGCACGCGCACGATCGAGTTCTTCCTTCGTTCGCCGCAAAAACGTCATGGCAACACCACCGCCGTGGGTACCGGCAAGGACAAAGGAGGTGCGGCGTCCGCAGAAAGTACCCCGGAGAGCGTGAGGTCGCCCAAGAGGACGGTATAGCGCATCAACTGCCCCTCCGGAGATGTTCCGTAGAACATAAGCGCATCTTCGGAAAGCCAAACAGGAACCATGTAATCGCGGAGAAGCGTAAAGCCGCCCGAAACGGAGTAATACTCATGCGGATGCACACTCTCTACATAAAGCGAGGCGAGGCCGGCGCGATTCGGTGCGATAAACGCACGAAGGGTCCGAGAATGATTCATCGACTTCTCTCGTGGGGGGACCGCCGGTGGTGCGGGCGCTCGTGTAACGACGAGCAAGCCGTCGCGTGAAACGCCCTGTTTCACGCTCCATGTTTCACGGGCATGTTTCACGAGTTCCGTTTCCGGTGAAACCCCAGCAAAGGAAACCGGAAGAAGTCCGGCGAAGAAAGCGGCAAGGAGAAAAATGGCTCCGGCAAAAAGGGTGGCACCGAGACGTTTCATTCTTCCCAGTCTAATAAAGCGTCGAAAAATGACAAGGGTGTGGTTAAAGAAAAAGGCCGTGCGTGGGTCACCCCGCACGGCCTTTTTGTATAGTTGAAAACTACTCCCACTCTATGCTGCTTCGAAGCCCCTCCAAAGCGCTTGCCAGTTTCTCGCCGTTGTTCCCCGCCGCTTCGATCTCTTCCCAGCACGACCGATAATACAGGCGCACTGAGTCATCTTCAGCTCTATCTGGGGTCTCATAAAAGGCGCGCATGCTTTTCACGGCGTACGTGATGAGTTCGCGCCACTCTCTGACTTGGTCGACGGTGAGCCGCCCATCACTTCCAGAGATTAGTTTGAGAAGTTTCTCCACGTCGCGTTTACCAAAGGACAGGGGCTTGAGTTTTGGCGCGCGTTCCTCTTCTAAGGGAAAAACGTGGACGTCAACCTCGATCTCGGTATCGCTGGACGCAGTCAAACCTTCAATGCCGAGTATCGCCGGATCGAAGTGGACGCAAGTCCGCAACTGGCCGTTACCTGGACATGTGGTGTCCATGACGTTGTCCACATGCATCTTGCTCACCACGGGGGCAGAATTCCATGAGTCAAAAGTTGTGCAAGCGACAACACGATGCCTCGGCGGATAGACGCGAACAATCATCCCGCTCACATGTACCTCGAGTGGCTCGTTCAGGCGTTCCGCGTTCGGAGACAAGTCCTTGCGCAGTTCAAAGCCGATCGGGAGATTCTGGAGTAACTTTTCGATCTGCCACCTTTGCCATTGAGGGGCATTACTGTTGGCCTCCACGACACGGAAGATATTTTTTCCGTCACGGCCGCCTTCGACCAGATACGGCTTTCCTGCGTTTTTTGACGCTTGATTTGTGTTCACCGATCAAACTCCTTTACGTGGTGCCTCCTTGGAGGAGGGCTTCACTGGTGTTGTACTTGTTGTACTTCAATATGCTAAAAAAATACTACCCAATCTGCACAAAATGTCAAGACTCGCACACTCATCCATCCAAAGGTGGACTCCGCGCGACGTGCTCGCCCTTTCGATTCCCGTCGCGAGCAAAGCAGTTTACTTGCGCGCCCCGAATGACGCAAAAAACTCTTCTGAAAAGAGTTTTTTGCGTCATTCGGGGCGCCGGGAATCGAACCCGGCCCTTATGCTCCCAAAGCATATATACTACCGATATACTACGCCCCGCTCTTCTGGTAACCTCCCAACCGAAACGTCAACGTGGATACTATAACATTTTTTGATCCCCCACACCGAAAGACGGCCGACTCCGAGCGATCGGTCTATGCGAGTGGTGTAGAGCAACCCTAGCGCCGAAACACACGAAACCCTCCTTCAATAAGGACGTTCGTCCGCTCCGCATTCAGACGACGCAACTCTGTCGCTCGGTGTTGGATCTCTATATCAATACGCTGAATACGCGCACCCACATCAAGCATTTCGTTCCCGATACGCCCGCTTTGCACGGCAGATCTCCCTTCTGCGCGTGCTCGCTGTGCCTGATAGTTACCGTCAAGCCTGATCTCTTGCGCATCAATCTGCATCAACTGTGACCGATGCCGCGCCGCCTCCGCAGCTGATGGATTCGGCTTAGCGGCGTGGCGCGATTCAAGTTCCATGCGCTTTGCGTCAAGGCTCATCTTGTCCGCTCTGTAGCGAGAGTCGAGCTGAATAAGCCGTGCATTCGATTCTGTCTGGTTCTGCACTTCGCCTAGACCAGCCCTTCCTTCGGCGCGTTGCAACAAAATATCTTTCTCGCGCTCGAGACGTTCAATATCGATACGTATGCGCTCCTGTTGCACATTGATATGCTCAACCGACCGTTTTACGCGTACGCCGCCCTCGACGCGTTGCGCAACGGCACGATCAAATATGCCGCCAAAGTCTCTTCCTCCCGCCAAGGCGGCCTGCGGAATTGCACTGATGCTTGCGGCCACCAACGCGGCGCGTACGATCGCCTTGCCTTTCGTATTGACCCAATTCACAAAGCGAGCGCCGGTACCTACCTCTTTGCTGTCAGTCCGCGCTTCTTTGATCTGCCGTTCAGTGGCTTCGTCAACCGCCGACTCTTCTTCGTCCGGACTTGCAAACAACGCATTGGCGGCAGTCGCGACCCTTGCGGCCTTTTTTGCGTCAGGAGAAACCTCTCCGGATTCCGCAAGATATGCCGTTTCCGCCATGTCGGCGAACGTTGCCCCAAGTTCACCACGCACCTCTTCTGAAAGCGCGAGCACGGCGGGGTCTTTTTCTAGTCCGGGAAGTTCGAGCGTTCTTAGGGCTTCAACCGATATCTCAAGCTCGCCCACTTTGTATGATTCCGGTAAACGATACGGGGAAGAACTTCTTTCAAATTCTTGTTGCCCCAAAACATCGCCGCTTGCCACGGCTTCGTTGTTGTCTTCGCCGTTATTAAACTTTTCCATTTCTGTTTTCATGTATTCATATCTCATTACCCCGCCGCCAAGAGCTCTTCAATATCTCTGCGCTCCTGCTTCACGATCTCGTGGATCTTTTTCAAATTTCCCTGCGCATCCAATTTCTTTTTCAAACTCTTCACAATCGCATCGACGCCGAACGGATCTTCTTTGCACACCTCAACGAACATGCGCAACATGATATCAGCGACGAACGGGATCCGTCCGACCAATAGTTTTTTGTCGACGGCGGAAAGATGCGATCCGATAACGATAGCCTTAGCCTCTTCGACGAGCGTTGTGCGTTCTATGTCGGCCATGAATTTATCGTGCTAAAACTATAGCATAAATTAAAATATAATGCAAGTACCGAACGATTCCCTGACCGAGCTACGCTGACATGAAAATTATACAGGAGTTTTTGAAAAATAACCCAGAGAACATCGGGTGGCCGGATAAATTTTCGACCAAGAACACGACCACTCGGTGGCATCGAGCGGTCTTTCGATTTCGGCGCAAGCACGATACCATGCCCCAACTTAGTGTCCTTCAATGATGATGTCCTTAAGAAACCGAACGCGCGCGGTCTTTTTAACCGTATTTAACACTACGCCGACAACGTGAAACTCCCACTCGTCGTCGCTGTCGTTTTCATTCAAGTACACCTGAATCGTCCTGCCTATCCTCGTTTGTTTTGCAACGTGTACATTTTCCTCGGGGCGGTGGTCGTCAGATGTTTCACGTGAAACAGAAACCGTCTTTACCTCAACAAAATGCCACTTTCCTCCTTGTCGGCAGACGACGTCTATCTCTCCAAACTTCTTCAGGTAATTACGTTGTACTACCGTGAAACCCTGTTTCACGAGAAACTTTACCGCAATATCTTCTCCAATCTTGCCGACTACTTGTTTCTCCGTCTTTGTTTTCATGCGTCGCGAGTATAACACAAAAAAACTGAAGGCAAATGTCACAAAGAACTCGTGAAACGTTTCACGTGAAACGTCATCAATTTTACCGACCTCCGATCGTTGCTTCTTCAATATTTTTTCACGGACCGCCACCAAGTCCCGAACGCCAGCACAAATACGTTTCACGTGAAACGTATTTCCTGTTGTGTAACGACAGATTAGTCACACGGAACTGTAAACTCGCTAGCTGATGTAACGTTCAATCACGCTTTGTTCCTGATATGTTTCACGTGAAACAAAAAACTTCTTTTATTCGTCCAAAACGTTGAGCGGCGATGTGTGTCAGAACGTTTCACGTGAAACATAAAGTTCTTAAAAATATTTTTTATAACATTCGAGAGACTCGCCGATATGATGTTTCACATGAAACATTCTTGCTGGAATTAAAGTATGTAGTGTTAAGGTAAAAGTGTGTAGTGTTGCCGAAAACGTTACTACGTAACATTTCGCATGCAAACTATTGAATTGTCAATAAAGGACATCGTTGGTCCGATACACATGTAAAAGACAAGTGCAAGTGGGTAAAAGATGTCCTTTATGAACACAATACACAGGGTTATCCCCAGTTTCCAATTTCCGAGGTGAGTACTTGGCGACCAAATCTTTTTGGGGGTAGCTCCCCAAAAAAACAGATGTACTCTCTGTGGTGTTTTGAAAGATCTCACCCCCAAAATACGACTGGACGACTAATTTGACATAATTGGTATGTATGCTATGTTGCAAGTAATCTCGATGCTTTGCGGCATTGCGGAAGGGGAAGGTATTTCAAGGTGACGAGCCCCTGCGACATAACCATCCCACCCGGATCGGAAATTAGTGCTCCATCGTGTGATTGCGTTCCTGCGTCCCAACACACCACCGGCACCGTATCCGTCTCTGGGCAAAAAGCTCGTAGCAGGAAAAATGGCCCCGAAACATCACGGGGCTATTGTTATTTTACAAAGATTTTATTGATAAAAGAGAGGGAATCCGATAGGATGTTCCTATTCGTATCGAAAACGCGGGCATGCGAATAAGTTTATAGGGTGGTAGAACGTGACCTTGCCAAGGAACGACCTGGGGGTGGGTAAAAAAATAAAAAATGTATGCGGGCATGGTTTAGTGGTAGAACGTGACCTTGCCAAGGTTAAGACGGGAGTTCGATTCTCCCTGCCCGCACCACTATCAAACTTTCCGATTTTTGCCCGACCGATTCGGCCGCGCGAAGCGCGGAAAGGTATGGAAACACTGGC
>MHLS01000068.1:0-850 GCA_001819095.1 Candidatus Lloydbacteria bacterium RIFCSPLOWO2_02_FULL_54_12 | reverse complement strand
TTTCTTTGGCAGCAACCTTCTTCTCTTGAAGGTTGCTATCCCTTGCGATTTTGACGAGGGTTGTAGCGACTTTTATCCAGTTTTGGAATGGTTCGAGCCAATCATTATGCTTTTGTTCAATTCGCGCCATTTTCTCGTCCAGCGACTTCTTTTCGGATAGCAAGACCACTTTCTGTTCTCGGTATATTTCGCGTTCAATATCCTGTTCTAAATATCCATCAAGAAGTCGCTGGAGCTTCGTCTGTATGGCGCGGATTTTATTTTGGCTTTCCTGAACAAAAGCAGCAACGGATTGGGCGGATATCGCTTTATCCTTTTCTGCCATAGCAAGAAGTTTTTCCGCCCAATCCGAACGCAAAGAAACTTTTTGAATGAGGGATGACAACTGCCGATCCAATTCTTCCTCTCTCACATTAAGGTTGAGCGCATTTCACTTTCTTTTTGGTACAGCGGTAGTAAATATGCCCTTTCTGTTTTTCGGCAGTTATCATCATGCCGCATTCGGCGCAAGAGATAAGACCACAAAATGCTTGTGGTTCGTTTTTCTGTTTATGGCGTGGCTTGCCTCTCTGTTTCAGAATCTCTTGCGCCGTATCAAAAAGTTTCTTTGTGATGATTGGCTCGTACTTTCCTTCGTGGAGTTCACCGCCATATTTGAATAACCCAGTGTAGAAAGGATTTGAGAGGATAAAAGTCGCCCTCGTCTTGTGGATTCTCTTTCCGCCGCGGGACATAATCCCGCGTTGCGCCAAAAAGTTTGAAATGTCCTCTAATCGCGAATTACCTTTTGCATACAGTTCAAACGCTTGGCGAATAATCCGAGATTTCTTTCTATCCACCACAATACTTT
>MHLS01000067.1 GCA_001819095.1 Candidatus Lloydbacteria bacterium RIFCSPLOWO2_02_FULL_54_12 | reverse complement strand
CGATTGCTCCGAAGAGAAAGAAAAAGGGTACAAAAAACACCGGGGAATAAACCGGTGATTTTGGGTATTATCTCTGATTTCTTTCCTTTGCGCACTTCCCGCCGCACGGAGGAAGTATAGCACGACCAAGAATGTGTCGAGGAGGGGGTGTGTACAAGAAACAAGGATACGCGAGATGCGGGGCGTCAAAGCCGGAACTCGTGGACCGAGCCGTTCTTGACAAGAATGTGTGCGGAGATGCCGGGAGCCTGTGCCTCGAAGAGTATCTTATACGCCATGCGGATGACACCGCCGCTCGTGACACACACGACATGCGCGGCCTTGTCCTCCTTGCGTAACCCCTGAAGCAAGGACGAGAGTCGCTTGTGGATCGTCTCCCACGAATCACCGCCGTATTCCGTGTAGTCATACGTGCACAAGAGCCCCGAACCCTCTTTTTCTCCTCCGGTGATCGCGAACTTTTGTTCCGGCGAAAGCCCTTCGAGGCGCCCCTGATGATATTCGCGGAGCTCCTCGCGGAATGCGACGACTCCTTTATCGATCCCCTTCTCCTCACAGATGATCTCGGCGGTTTCGCGCGTCCGAAGAAGCGGAGAGGCAAGTATCCGCGTAATATCGTCGGGCAGGTTCTGCGCCGCGTCCCACGCATGTTTGCGCCCGTTTGGATTCAGGGGAACATTGGTGTCGTCGCCGTGCTTGAAGACCACCGGAGCATCGTGGGGCGGCGTGTCGACTCCGTGCTGTAGTACGCGATTCGCGTCGGTCTCTCCGTGTCGAACAAAAAAAAGTCTCATAGAAGTGATCCCTAACGAAAAAACTATTGCACTCCCGTTGAACCGAAACCGCCGCGCGTCTTTTTGTCCATCTCCTCGACCTCCACAAAATCAACATGGGTGACGGGAATGAAGAGGCCCTGCACGATGCGGTCGCCTCTCTCCACAACAACATCCGAATCGGTGAAGTTGCGGAGTGCCGCGCGGTATTCGTCCTCATTCCCTGAAAAATCCGCGTCGCCGATGCCGACGCCGTTTGCCATCGTCAAGCCGCGTTTCTGAAGCGAGGAGCGCGCGGCAAGGAGGAGAAAGTGCCCCGTGGGCGGCGCGATCGCGACGTTGAGCGGCACGTAGGCGACCTTGTGCGCGGGTATGACCACACGTTCTCGGGCGGCAAGGTCGAACCCCGCCGCGCCGGACGTTTGATATTCCGGAAGCGGCAGACTCTTGTCGATGCGTTTGATGCGGACTTTTTTATTCATGGTGCGCGCGGCAGGACTCGAACCTGCGTATCTCCCGTGTATAAGACGGGCGCATTACCAACTTTGCTACGCGCGCATATCGCCACACTAATACATTATTTTGCTTCGTACAAACCTCTTATTTGCTTGAGGCCCATAAGCACGTAGTCATTGAGGTCTTGGTTCATATAGCGAACATTGCAAGTCCCGTGACCAAAGCCGTTTTTGTATGTAATGGCCGAAAATTTTGTCTTCTTTATGTACGGCTTATAAAAAGCCGACGGGGGAAATCCTAAGGTTTTTGACCAAAAGTTTAATTCTTTTTTTATCTTCATGTCCTTATAAAGATGCAGGGTAAATCGTATTTTCTCTTTACTTGCACCAAGCAAAACGAGCCACTGAATGAAGCACTCAATCACTGTTGGATCCGTATTTGCAAGTGAAACTTCCGACCTGCGCGCTTTAGATCCTTCGCCCCAAAAAAGAAAGAACCCTGCAACAAACAACTCCCGCTTACTTAGCTTTCCCAAATCGTTTACAACCCTCGCTTCATGGACCGCAATTCGAGCGTCCCGTTTCTTTTTCATGGTGGCACGATATGACTCAATGCGCCGTGGGCTAAAGTCGCGTAGTTCACGAAGTCTTTCGGGTGCTAGCGGGTACTTATCTAACCACAAACTTAGAGTACTCTTGCTCACCGGAATCTGCGCCTTTATCTGGCTATAACTCATTCCGTTCAAGCGCATCTTGATTGCCTGCTCCTTTAGCTCTTTGTGTGCCATAATCGAACTTTTGTTAACCTCTGTAGTAACTATTGTATCAAGGTTCGGTTAATTTGCGCAAAAAAAACCGAGGGGGTGACCCTCGGCGTATTCAGACGGGTTCTTTCGCGCCCTCGAGGAACGCGAATGCGGCGTTGACGGCTTCATGGAACGCGTGGAGCGCATACACATGGATCTGATGCGCGTCCACGACCGGCGCGTTCTGCGGAATGAGCGCCCCCTTCACGCGCACCTCGGGACCGGCTTGGACGATATCGGCCCCGTGAACGTACGCGCGCAAGAACGGTTTCGTGGGGATCCCCATCGCCGCGATGGCTTCGATGTCCTCATGCGCCTCACGACCTTCGATCATCTTGTGTTCCCGCTCGAACGTGAGGCACCATTCCTCTGCTTCTTCGACGCTATTGAACGGCCCGAAGCAGAGCGTAACCTCCATCGTGATCAGGTGGAGTTCGAGCGACACATCGACCGTGACGACGTACGGCTTGAGCGAAACGATATTGCAGGTCGGCATGCGAACACCCCAAAGAGAGACTCTGTGTCTTGGTCTACCAGAAAACATCCCCGCGTCAACCTTTGTTTTTTCTGAAAAAAGCCCCAGAGTGAACGGGGGCGGGTATTGAACTCCGGCTGGAAAAATACAAGGTCGGACCTTAGGAATTAATTCTTCAAGGTCCGACCTTGTATTTTTTCTCAAACTCGTTTACCACGTCACTTCTTCTGCTTGCGCTGGCGCTTCGGGTCGGTGCCGACCACGTCACTGATGACCGTCTCGTGGGTGACCTTGGTGGAGGGAGGAGGAGGCGTCTCTTTCGGTGTTTCGACGACCGGTGCCGGTGCTTCCGACGCTTTCACTTCCGTGGCGGCGAGTGCGGGCGCGACGTACGGTTCCTCCCCCATCTTCCGGCGCGCCTTGATGCCGTGGAGCGTCAAAATCTTTTCGTATTCGTCGCGCTCCATCGCCTCGACGCGGATGAGTTCCATCGCGATTGCGTCGAGGACCGGCTTGTGTTTCATCAACAATTCCTTCGCTTGGCGCAATCCCTCGTTCATGATCTTTTCCACTTCCTTGTCGATACGCATCGCCACGTCCTGCGAATATTCCTTCTCGATGAAACCACCCCTCCCTACCATGAGCACTCCTCCGGATGCTTCGAAAGCGATGGGGCCGAGCCCCGCAGACATACCGTACTTCGCGACCATGTCGTGCGCGAGGGAGGTCGCCACCTGAAGGTCGTTCGAGGGGCCCGTCGTCAGGTCGTCGAACATCATCACCTCCGCCGCATAGCCGCCGAGCGAAACGACGATGTCGTCAAGGAATTCTTTGCGCGTGTGGAATTGCCGCTCTTCGGTCGGAAGTTTCAAGGTGTACCCCGCCGCATGTCCGCGCGAAATGATGGTGATCTTGTGCACCGGATCGGCATACGGGAGCAAGGACGCCAAGAGTGCGTGCCCGCCTTCGTGGTACGCCGTGATCTTCTTCTCTTCTTCGGAGAGGAGGTGACTCCGGCGTTCAGGGCCGATCATCACCTTCTCTATAGAACGAATGAGGTCGAACTGGGACACCTTCGTCCTATTCTCGCGCGCGGCCAAGATCGCGCCTTCGTTCATCAAGGAGTAGAGGTCGGCGCCGGAGAATCCGGGCGTGCGCTCGGCAATGGTCCGCAAGTTGACGTCTTCGGCCAAGGGTTTCGTGCGCGCATGGATCTTGAGTATTTCCTCGCGGTCGTTGATGTCGGGAAGGTCAAGGATGACGCGCCGATCGAAGCGTCCGGGTCGTAGAAGCGCAGGGTCGAGGACATCGGGGCGATTGGTCGCGGCCATCACGATGATCTTCTCGTTCGGTTCGAAGCCGTCCATCTCGACCAAAATTTGGTTCAGCGTCTGCTCGCGCTCGTCGTTCCCGCCCCCCACACCGGTACCGCGCACGCGCCCGACGGCGTCAATCTCATCGACAAAAATGATCGCGGGGGCTTCCTTCTTCACCATGCGAAAAAGGTCGCGCACGCGCGAGGCGCCGACACCGACGAACATCTCGACGAACTCGCTTCCGGAAAGGTGAAAGAACGGCACATTCGCCTCCCCCGCCACCGCACGCGCAAGCAAGGTCTTTCCCGTACCGGGGCCGCCCATCAGCATCACCCCTTTCGGAATCTGCGCGCCGATGTCGAGGAATTTCTGCGGCTCTTTCAAGAACTGCACGATCTCCTGAAGTTCTTCCTTTGCCTCCTTCACGCCGGCGATATCTTTGAAGGTCACTTTCTGCGCGGTGTCGTCGGGATAGATGACGCGCGCCTTCGACTGTCCGAAGGTGAACGCCTGCATGCCGCCGGACTGTTTGACCTGCCGCGAGAGGAACCAGAAGAGGACGAGCAGGAAGATGAGCGGAAAGAGAAACGGGGCAAGCGAGTAGAACCAGTATGCGAAACCGCTCGGATCTTTGATGTCAATCTGTATCGCCGCAAGTTCTTCGGGGAGCACGCCGTAATTCTTCATCGTCTCGGAGAACGAGGTCTCGAGTTCCTTCTTTGAATCGCGTTTCGTCCCGTCCTTGTACTCGATCTTGAGATCGGCCCCTTCGATACCCACCTTCGCCACCAAAGATCCGCGAATATCCGTCGACAACTGCGAAAGCGAAAGCATTTCCGTTTTTTCCTTCTTCCGTTCGGCAAAGAACGAATAGGCGGAGACCAGGAGGAGGAAGACGAGGAAGAGCGTCAGAATGTTCGAAAAGAACGACGGTGCGGCGGGCCCGCCTCCGTCTTTTCCTTTCTTGTCATCATCTCCCCCTTGGCCAGGAAGGCCACGGAATGGCTTGAAATCCATAGTACGAACATTATACAAGAAAAAATGGCGGACGCTACTTTATTGACAGAAATGCAAGTATGCGATACAGTATTTCTCAACATTTGTTCCCCACAAAAAACCAACCGAAGAGGCGGATAATGGACCATCCTAGAGATCACCCGGGCAGAGCATTCATTGACCCGAAACTGCTTGCCAAGATCGAGAAGTCGGAAAAAGACGGCGGCATGTTCACCAAAGACATTCCCGAGGATACGCTCGTCTTCGTACACACGAACAACAGCGTCTACACCCTCGCCGTCATCGACGTTGAGAGCGGAAAAATTGCGATACAAGGAAGCGGCACGCATTTCCACAACCCCGAGGTCGTCGTACTTCACGGCTCGACGTTCGGCGGGTCGATGATCAAGCCCGACTGGATTGGGAAAGGCATGCATCTCGAGATAGGCCTTCCGGACAGACGCACGCTCACAACCTCCGCTATTCGCGCAGTAAGCATCGAGCACAACCCCGAGCGGACGAAAGAACTGATCGCCGCCGCGACGAAGTAATGTGCAATAAGGTTTCCGGCTACACGAAGCGTCCGCAAGGGCGCTTTTTCGTCCGCGGCCATTGATAAAACAGCACCCATGCTATAGAGTCAGCGGGGATGTTCGTTCTGAAAAACTCTTTCATGGAGATGCTTATGACTTCCGTTCTGTCGGCCATGATCGCCGTCGTCGCGTTTGCCGTCGTCAATGTCATCATTGCACATAAACTTTCCGGCGTTTCGGCGCTCGTCATGGTGCCCGCCTACACGCTTGTGGTCGGCGTGACCACACTTTGTATCGGACGCGCCGCCAATGCCTTAGGCCATGCGGTGCCGTTCCCCACAGGGGCAAATCTCTATTGGCTCGTCGCCATCGGCCTCATCTTCGTCGTCGGAGACCTCGCGTACATGAGCGCGTACGGCATGAAGGGCGCCTCCATGGCGACCATCACGACCTGTGCGGCGCTTGTTCCGGTCATCGCGACCGTCATCGAGAAACTCTGCGTCGGCGGAACGCTCCCGTCCGCGAGAACAATGTTCGCATTCGGCCTCGCAATCTTCACGGTCTGGCTCGTCGCTTTCGATCCGGCGAACATGCCGATCAAACACTGATGTGTTCTGCGCCTTCCGTGCCCGCCCAAACAGCGGGTATTTTTGCGCTTGACGGCAATATTTGTGTCCGTTACGATGACGCTATAAGTTATAAATTCTTACTTTCCAACTTTATGAACACTAGAGCCCGTGTGTTTCCGCTCGTGACGATCAAGCCGAAATTTCAAGTGACCTTACCTGCTCATCTGCGTGAACAACTTCGTCTGGAGGAGGGGGATCTTTTGGAGGCCACCGTCCTAAACAAGTCCATCATGCTCAAGCCGAAGGCCGTGGTTGACCGCGAACACGTCGAGGCGGCGATTACGGAGGGCTTGCGCGACCACAAAGAGGGGCGAGTCAGAGGACCGTTCAAAACGATGCGGGAATTCACAAAATCCCTGAAGCGGGCATGAAACTCTTCTTTACCGATAGGGCGCTGGACGATTATCACGCGCTACCCGCGAGCGCGCGGCGGCTTGCCGACAAACAGTTCGACTTCCTCGTCAAAGATCTCCGCCACCCGTCGCTCAAAGCAAAGAAATACGATGAGGGGCGCGGTGTCTGGCAAGCGCGCATCACGCGCGATTATCGGACTTACTTCCTTATTGATGGAGATGCATATGTGATCTTAACGGTGACGAAACACCCGAAATAATAGGCAGAGGGCGTTCAGCCGAAAAGAGCAGTCAACAAACAATATGGCCAATCTGATCGAGCACAAAAAGGCGCATTTCGACTATGAGATCCTTGAGCAATTCGAGGCGGGGATCCAGCTTTTCGGCACCGAGGTGAAATCGCTCCGCGACCACCGCGGCAAACTCGAGGGCGCGCACATTACCGTCCGCGGCGGCGAGGCGTTTCTTCTCAACGCCGAGATACCCGCGTATCAGCCGGGAAATACTTCGGGAGATTACGAGCCGAAGCGCAACCGCCGCCTCCTCCTCACCAAAAAAGAACTGGCCGAGCTCGCCACACAAGAAGAGAAAGCGGGTTTGACAATCATTCCCCTTTCGATGTATAATAAGGGCCGAGTGATCAAAGTGCGGATTGGCGTCGCGCGCGGAAAGAAGAAATCCGACAAGCGCGCCTCGATCATGAAGCGCGAACACTTGCGAGACATCGCACGGGTCGTCAAAAGCGAAGTGAAGCGCAGTGTGCGCACGCTTCGCGAAAAACTACCCTAGACGTGCACATTGAAAAAAGAATCGACTTCCAACATTGTTGTTTTTTGGAAAGACACCAACATTGGGAGTGACCGGCTTCGACAAGGAAAATGTCGATTGTGCGCGGCGTCGAGCGTGTTCGCGGACTCGTAAAAAACGTGAACGACTTGAAAGTGCCAAGAATAAAAGCACCGGTGGAGTTGCAACGCCTTATTTTAAGGCAGGTAACTTTGCTTTCGCTTACGCTTAAGTGAGCGACGCATCCTCGGGAGTACTCCTGATAGGCTCGAGTGATGTGTCATTCTTTCAGGATAGGAGCGTACCGCCTGGATACGCCACCGAAAATTAACAGGCGTAGCGCGTGAGGATTTCGTTTTTCTTTTACCCCACACGCGAAACATCAAGACAAACTACGCGCCGTAGACCCACGACTCTTCATCTCTTTGAACGGGGGTTCGATTCCCCCCACTTCCACAAATACAAAACCGAGTCCGCCTAAGGCGGGCCGTTTTTGTTTGTGGAAGTGAGAAAGTGCCTTGAGGCACTTTCGTGGAGGAATCGAACCGACCGCAGGTGTGCCGAGGTTTTACGAGATACCGAGGTGGGGTCGCGAACACCTAGTAGTTTGCGAGCAATGCGGAGCAAAATACTTAGTGATTCGTAACTTCGATTCTCTTTCGCAATGACTTGTGACCGATCTCCCCTCCTTTAAAACTTTACCACATGATTTTGAAATCAACCGTGGCTGTCACCATTTCCCATATGTTTTCTTGGCGGGTTTATTGGGTCAATGGGTTGCGGCCGCAGTTGCAAAATGTCCGGCGATTGTTGCAATAAATGTCCTGATACTCGTCATCTGGCTCATATCGGAAAACTTGCCATTCGTCTTGGCAGATTTGGGTGAGAGCATGATACATGCTGAAGTGTAGAGTTGTTCCTGAACCATTTTTTTACAAAGGATGTTATATCTCTCTGCGTATGATGCACCGGCGAACTCCTTGAAAACGGGAAAGTGCGGAGACTGGTCATTTACTGACGTGCGAGACTTGGCATGATCCTCAAGGAGCATAAGCCAACCGACAAACGGTTTTGGTTGTTCTCCGAATGCTCCCTCACGATATGCTGTCCACAAATCGTGTGCAGTACCAATTGCTTCTTCAGTACGATTATTAAAATTGTTTCCGAACGAGCCAACTTGTGATTTAAACTCAAGCGCAGCAATAAGTTGCTTATTCCGCAACACCAACAGGTCCCATTGTTTCGTCGGACGAAAATAACCCGGCAAGGTGACAAGTCTTCCGCTACGAACGACCTCTGCGTCCTTGAGTCCATTTGCTTCAACGATGCTTGCAATAAGATCAACGAAACCATCCATGTTCTTTCCTGCCGTCACTGCGCTACGAGTCCCCTGGTCACTCTTTCCCAATTTCTGCTGACGAGATGTTGCGGCACTTCTGTTGCCCCAAAACAATTTTATTGCATCTTCGGTTTTCTTTTCATAATTCGCGAGATTAATAGCCATGTTTTATTTTTTAACGATAAGCAACAACTCTTCTGACGAAGACAAGTTGTAGAGTCGAGCAACCATAGTATTGCACACAGAAATATCTCTATCAATTGCCGCCTTCCGAAGACCGCGACGCAGCTCAGGGGAAACAGAATCCCAACGTGGAACCCGGATGCGCCGCAAGTGCTGTGCCTGAAACCGCAAGTATCCTCCGCGCATGCGTGTTGAATAAGTTTCTACGAACAACCGAGTTATTCCTGAGAGAAGAACTCCCTGAAGTGCCCTGATGTCCCACTCTTCAGATGTGACATAGTAGAGATTGTGATGGGGGTAATATCGACCCTCATCGTAAACAATTTGTGAATCATCCTTTATGTCGGGAATGAGTAATTTCGGAGTCTTAACTAATTCTGTGTAAATCCGGTCAATCGTGCGATACCATGCGTTCGGGTTTTTCTTTGAAACATGGCGTTTTTTTATTTCTGCACTATGAAGCTCAAGGTATTTTGAAAGTTTGGGATATTGAGCAAGTGCAACAAGTCCACCGCCTTCAGCAAAGGGATTTATCACACTGAGACCGCTCCAAGTAATTTCTCCGCTTCTGATATCTTCAGTGGTTGCAAGAGGTAATTTTCGATCGTGTTCAACATCAAGCGTATTGTGTGGAGCAATAAAAATTCTATCAGCACCAGTAGCAACCCCGATACCAACACTGCAACCGACTTCTTCGAGTAAAGGAAAAGTACTCTCCAATCGTCGCACAAGGGGCAAGGAATGAGGGGCATCAAACAACCATGGCTCATCACCGCTTACGACATTACTGAGCTCCGTTATCTCTTGATCCGAATCAATGTTTTCCTTCGTTAATCTCCGAGACAATGAAGTGAGCGTTTTTGTGTCGACACTCGGGCGGCGCACAACACATGTCGGCCCAGTTAACTCATTGGCAATAATGGTAATAGCGGGGTATGCCATCACCTCAGAAAGAAAAGCTGGGGTGTCAACCATATCTACGTAGACGCGTAGGTGAAAACCGTTAGCAACGTGTTTTCGAAGCGGGCCACCATAACGATTCTTCATCCAACGATCTGCGCAAATAAATCCGAGTACACCCTTGTGATCTAAAAGTGTAAGCGAGCATTCAAAAAAGGGAATGTAGATGTCGGCGCGATCAAAAATCGTTTCGTACCTTAGTCTATATTCCGAGATAAGCGCCGCAGGGATGAGCTCCTGCCTAATGTACGGCGGGTTGCCTACAACATGGGTGAATTTGCAATCAAAATCAGTAAGAAGAAAATCGCCGTTAATGAGCCATGACTTTAGTACCTCGCTTGATTCTTCGGGAGTAAGTCCAGCAACAAGAAGCTTCTCATTCAATTGTCTCCTTGTGGCATCGAATGAACTGCGATGAAGCTCCACTGCACGGATACAATCCTTCAACACAAGCGAACTGAGCTTTATTTTCTTGTTAGCGCAAGAAACCAAGAGTCGATCTACTGCAGGCAGAAGAAAATCGCCGTTTCCGAAAGAGGGCTCAAGGAGTCGGGACTGGTGCAGTGATTTTTGCGGCACATAGCCGATAAGGTCAAGAATGAACTCTGTTACTTCCCTGCGCGTGAAAATAGCTCCGCGTTCCTCGATGCCCGCATTCGCAAGCCTGCTAATAGCCTCCTCAACTGGGCTAGCGCCAAGCAGGGCGGGCTGGAAAGAAAACCCTCTCACAAAAGTATCCACCTTCATGTAATGAATAATATCATGAAAGCCGTTGCTTACTGCATCCGGCACAATGACTTCTTTGGGGTGGTCCCAAGATGCCGAAATTGAGCCCCTCCCCTTAATACAAATTTTCTGAAAATTTGTTCGGCCTAGCTCGGCTGACGCCGTCGGCCTAGGGGCGAACATTTTGTCTGACAAAATGTTTTAGCCATATGCTACACTTTCCCCATGGACCCCGAACTTGAGAAGATCGCACGCGACCTCGGCATCGCAAACATCGAACGACATATTTTCTTATGCGCCGACCAAACGCTCCCCAAGTGCTGTAGTCGGGAGTCGGGTCTCGCCTCGTGGGAATATCTGAAAAAACGCCTTGTTGAACTCAATCTCACCACAGGAGTACTTCCAATTTCTACACCTGCTTCGCAGGTAAGAAATTTAGGTCGATCACAAAACGGC
>MHLS01000066.1:10259-21098 GCA_001819095.1 Candidatus Lloydbacteria bacterium RIFCSPLOWO2_02_FULL_54_12 | reverse complement strand
GAGTATTTTGTCTATATCCATACGAGAAAACATAAAGTGCTAATGCACCCATTCTCTCATATTTCTTATTGTGGGACAAGTCTATTGTTCTCTTCACTCCGCAAAGATCTTTTACAGATACCGGTTTTGCTCCGGGTCATGTGGTTGTCCTCCATGTTGCTTCTGGGGGGCGGTGTCGCTTCGAACGCACTCGTCATGCACGCGAACGACGGGAAAATGCCCGTCGCGGTCAAAAAAGAGGACATGCTCTTTGTCATCGGCCCGGCACGGTTCGGCGTGAACTACTTCGCAACCGCCGAACACCTCGGCGAGCAACATCAAGTGCTCACCGAAGAAACAAGATTTCGCATCCTTGCGGACCGCATTCCTATCTCGTTTGCTTTCATTCGGAGAGAAGAGTTGCCTTCGTGGTGCAATCGTGCGCTCGAGTTCATCAAGATACCGCCCGGCGACGAAGGCATCGCGTCCATCGGCGACCTCCTGATCTGGCCCGGAATTCTCTTCGCCCTTTTCACCATTCCCAGTCTCCTCGTTCTCCTTGTGTTGACTCTTGCACGAAGATTCTCACGAAGAGAGTGATCGCGCCGGAACTTTCCCCTCTTTGTCTCTATCGAACGACCGACGCCCGCACTTCCGGGCGTTTTTCTTTTATTTGACATATTTTGTATAATTGGTACAATATTTCCAGTGTTTGATCATTCAATATACGACCTAGCGGAGGTGGCGAGTGGCGGACATCGTAATCGATCGCGAGCGCGAAGAAGCGCTCAAGCTCATGGAATCCGGCGAGAACGTCTACCTCACCGGAAATGCGGGAACAGGAAAGTCCGCGCTGTCGCAACACTTTCTCAAGCATACAAAAAAACGGGTGCTGATACTTGCCTCGACGGGCATCGCGGCGCTTAACGTCGGAGGCCAGACTATTCACTCCGGGCTCCGCATCATGCCCGGCGCAAGACCAGAGGACATGAAGAAGGACGCGGGGCCGCGTTCGCGCATCTGGAAGGAGATCGACGCCATCCTGACGGACGAGCTCTCAATGGTACGCGCCGACCTCCTCGACTGCATGGACCGCTTCCTCCGGCTGAACGGAAAGGACGAGGGGAAGCCGATGGGCGGCGTGCAGTTGATCGGCGTCGGAGACATTTGCCAACTCCCTCCGGTGGTAACCGAAGAAGAAGAGGGGCGATTCTCCAAGCATTATCCTGGACCGTACTTCTTTGATGCGCACTGTTTCCCATCGCTTCACATGACGACGGTGGACCTGAAGCGTGTGTTCAGGCAAAAGGACGCGAAGCTGGTCCGCATCCTGAACCGCATCCGTGTCGGGAAAGCAACGGCAGGCGATCTTCGGTTCCTGAACAAGCGCCACGAGTCCGGATTCGACATCGGAAACTCCTCGCATCTCTACCTCGCAACGCGCAACCGAGTCGTCGACGAGATGAATAGCCGCAAAATGCGCGAGCTTCCCGGAACCGAGGTCAGGCTCCGCGGGGTCGTCTCCGGCAAGTTCACCAGAGACCGCTTCCCCGCCGAAGAAGACCTTGTGCTCAAGGTGGGCGCTCGGGTCATGCTCTTGAACAACGACCCGTTCAAACGGTGGGTCAACGGTGACATCGGTGTTGTCACCGACATCACCAACGGGAGGATTGGCGTTGAGTTACCGAAACGCGGCGTGGTCGGAGTCGAAATGCATCGCTGGGAGAACATCAGGCAATCGTTCAACGAAGAGACGAAAGCGCTCGAGCGCATCGTCGTCGGAACATACAGCCAATTTCCGATCCGGCCGGCGTGGGCGATCACCATCCACAAAAGCCAAGGTCAGACGTTCGAGCAAGTCGCCATCGATTTGGCGGGCGGGACGTTCGCACACGGACAGGCCTACGTTGCCCTAAGTCGTGCAACCTCTCTCACCGGCCTTGTGCTCACCCGCCTACTCGAGCATGACGACATCATCTTTGATGAACGTGTCCGCGAGTTCATGGAGCGGTCGCGAAAACACTCGTAAAGAAAGTTCCCCCGAAGTATCGGGGGCTTTTTATTGGTGTGTAATACCCCGCGACTTTGTCGCGGGGATACACTAAAGTCAGCATCGGCGGCAACCAATTTTTCTTAAAGGTAGTCCTTTTAGAAAAATGGAAGTACTCGTAGTGGTGCGGCCGATTCTTCTTCCAAAAAAACACCCCCGGTACCCCATGTCCTTACCCCGTCGGCGAGCCCTCGGGTAAGGACACGCGGTGTGTTTTATTGACAAATATACCAATAATATGTAGTATGCGTTGAGCAATTTCGTTCATCGTAACAGGAGAAGCCGGTGCCAAGCATCATTACGCTCTACCCCCTCGACAAGAAACTCGTGCTTCCGAAACCGCAGGAAGAAGCACCGCGGGAAAAGGTCGCCCTGCTTTCCGAGAGCGGCAGACTCATCTCGACACGCAAACGTGACGGTTGGGGCAGCGCGTCGGCGACCACGGGTCTTCGCAAACACCCCGTCGCACTCTATACACGCGGCGGAAACGAGATCACCGAGAACTTCCCCGCCGTCGTCGAAGAACTGCGCTCCCTCGCACTTCCCAAGGATATCCTCGTCACCAGCGAAATCTTTTGGACCTCGGGAAGCGGGGTACGCGAAGACCTCGGCGCACTTTCCGGTCTGGCGCAAGCGTCGCCGGAGAACGCGAGGAAGACGCAGGAGAAAACGGGTTCGGCACGACTGATGCTGTTTACTCCGCTCATCATCAAAGGCAAAGACGTCTCGTCTCTTCCGTATCACAAACGCGCCGAACAAGTGGCCGAGTGGCTCGACAAAAGGGACCACGAACTCCTTTCGCGGATGGAGCACCTCACCGAAGATTTCGCGGCGCTCCAAAAGCGTGTAGTGAAAGAGTCGTGGGAAGGACTGGTGTTGTACGACGCGGATGCGGGGACGGCGTTCGAAACGAACGGGAGGCATGAGAAACCCCCGCGCCCTGACGGATGCTGGAAGTGGAAACCCCTCTTCGAGGCCGACTTCGTCGCGACCAAGTTCGAGCCGGGCACAGGAAAGAATACCGGTCTTGCGGGAAAGATCTACATCGCGCAGATCGACTCGCGGACGGGGCAATTGTTTCCCTGCGGCGAAGTGCCGCTCCATAAGAAGGAGCACAAAATCCTCTTCGCGAACAAAGCGATATACCCTATCGTCGTCGAGGTTGCGTACGAGATACGCACACCGAAGGGCGCACTGCGGACCTCATCGGTCTTGCGCGAACGTTCTCCCCTCGACAAGAAGATCGAAGAATGCATTTTGCCGGAGAAATTCTGGAAGAAGTGAACCAAAGCGGCGCCCGATGGGCGCTGTTTTTTTATTGGGAGCGTCCATTCATATGTAGGGCGGGCGGCGACCAATTTTTCTTATCCGCCTTAGGTGGATTAGAAAAATGGAAGTACTCGTAGTGGTGCGGCCCGCTCCGCTTCCCCGCCTGCGCCGGAGCTTCGGCGGGCAGGCAAAAAACTTGCCCGTGGTTCCGCCCGCCAAATACCCCGTCGGCCTACCCTCGGGATTGGACGGGCGGACAAGTTTATCAGCGGGACACTACGTTGAAAAATTCATGCCCTTTTCCTCGCGTTTTTCGATCTCCTCGTCGTCGTACCCGAAATAGTGCGCGATCTCATGCCAGACCGTTTCCTTCACCACACGGCGGATCTCGTCCTCGTCATCGCCCGCTTCTTCCAGTGTGGGAAACTTAAAAATGGTGATCTTGTCGGGAAGGACGAGTCCGCCGTACCCCTCCCCCCGCTCGATAAGCGGTATCCCTTCGTAGAGTCCGAGCAAAGTGTCCCCTTCGGGAATATCGTTCTCCCTCAACTGCTCCTTGGACGGCAGATCGGCGATAACGACCGCCACATTCTCCAGTCTCTTCAGGAACCGTTCGGGTATTGCATCGATCCCTTCGACGACCAGTTGTTCGAATCGTTGGTCGGTCATATCGGCTTATTAGACCCAGATACGGAGAAACACTCCGAGATAGTGCACCACGACATAGAGAAAGAACAGGTAGCCGAGCGCGCCCGCAACGACACTTATTGCGACAATGTTGATGAGTTCGTTGCGCCGACGCACCGCATCGTCGATCGTGCAAATGCCCTTCTGTCGACGAAGGTAATAGAGGACTGCAACGGCAAGCGCCGCAAGTCCGAGTGCACGAAACGCCCACTTATAGTCTCCGTACAGCGTGTCGGCGAGCGATGTGGCGAACGAAACGCTCGAAAGGCCAAGGGCGACCAGTATGACCGGCGAAAGACAGCACAGTGATGCGAATAGAACGGGAAAGGAAGAAATTTTTAAGGCGTCTTTGATACTCATAGAATGATCATATCATGGTGCGCGCAAGGGAAAAATACAAGGTCGGACCTTAGGAATTGATTCTTCAAGGTCCGACCTTGTATTTTTTGAAGAGACCCCACCCTGCACTTATCACTCAAAACTCCATCGAGACCAGTCTTCGGCGGGCAAGGCGCGTGAGGTAGACCGTAGCAACTAAGGAAAGTGCGGAAAACAGGAAGAGCGGCGGGGAGTTCCCGTCCCGCAACATCTCTCCTAATGCATATGCTCCGAGCGCACCATAGGAAAGCGCACCGAAGATGAACCCGAGTCCCGGCATCGTCGTCGAAAGTACTTCCGGATCGTCGCTTTCAAAGTTCGGGAATATGGCGCCCAAAGAGAGTCCGTAGGTCGTAAGAAAAAGTGTGGCAAGGACAAGCGTCAACAACAGGGTCACCACAAGCGACAAAGGAAGAGGGGTTGTCAGAATATTGATAAGCGCAAAGAAGACCGCGAGTAACGAAAAAAGTGTCACAAAAAAACGCAACTTCGAGGTGAACACCGTGCCAAGATCGACCGGTGCCGCGGCGATAAGCCACGCCGTCCTTCGCTCCGAGGAGAACGACGGAAAGGCGAACCGGAGTACGAACATGCTCACGAAATACATGATAACGGCGAACTGGAACACGCCGACGAAGGCGGGGAGCACATCCGCTGTCACGCGCTCGGCCCCCAGGCCGCGTGAGACGATCTTGCCGGCTCCGGTCTGCATAAGCCATATCAGGGTGATGAACCCGAACCACAGGAGGCCGCGCGAGTTGCGGAGAAACGCCACGACCTCTTTTCCGAATATCGCTTCTCCTCCGGTCTTGGCACGACGAAGGAGCGAAGCGCCGAAGGCCGGCACGGAGAAGAATTGTCGGCTTCCGCTCGTATGTTCCTGAAAAAGTTCCCAGAGTACGAGGTGATGTCTCCCCAACAGGAAGAGTCCGTATGCGGATATCGACAAGAACAGGAAAAAATAGAGCGCGTAGAAAAGCGCGGTCGTAACGTCACCGGTCCGTGCGAGATAGATGGTCATCGCGGAAAAATGCGTCGGGAGGATGTGGAACTGGTCGATGATCGGCGAAAGATCGGGTACGGTGACGTCGACCGAGCGTGCCTGAAAAAAACGGACGAGGTCGATGGTGGTCACCCTTTCCCAAACGAACGCGAGCTTCCCGAGAAAAAGGAGAGCGACGAGTGCGGTGAGATTTTGCGGCGTCGCGAATGACGCGTTCCTTCCGCCGACAAAATAGAGGAACCACGCAACAACGAGAAGGAGCGCCATCGCCGCGACCACACCGAGCGCGATGAGGAGCACGACCGAAAAGAGCGCGAGGAGAAACCCAAAGAGCGCCAACCCGTACACGTGCGTAACGGCAAAGAGCGCAGGGAGAATGACTGCGAGAAAAGGCCAGAGCGAAGAGAGGAACATCCGCGAGAATACCAAGAGGGGTTTTGTGGTGTGGCGCGGCGATGCGAGGAGGAGAGTGTCGCCTTCTCCGCGAAAAAGCGTCGCCATGCCGCTGATGAGGGCGCTTGCAACGACGAGGACGAAGGAGACCAAGAGAAAAAGCTCGACAATATAGAGAAAGAGCGCATCACCGAAAAAGATGTCCTTTGCGATATGCCGGAATCCGGTGCGAAAACCGAAATAGACGACGGTGACAAGAAAAGCGAATGCGGCGAAGAATCCCAGCAAGGTGACGACCTTTGCCGTGCGATTCTTTTCAAAAAATCGCCGAATGCTTTGCGTGGCGTAGTGAAGGATTATAAGGTACATGATCTGTGGAAATACAAGGTCGAACCTTGGGGAATCAATTCTTAAGGTTCGACCTTGTATTTCAAGTTTGGGGTCAATGTTGCATAAACTTCCTCGAGTGTAGCATCGCGTCCGCACCCGGCCTTCGTGCGAAGTTCGGAAAGCGTCCCCGTTGAGAGTAATTTGCCGTTCTTCAAGAGGCCGATCGAGGTCGCAATCGCCTCCGCAACGGGAAGCGTGTGTGTCACCAAGAGTACCGCTCCGCCTTTTGCGGCGAATTCGGTGAACTGCTTACGCGCCATCTCGGCGCTTTCGGGGTCAAGTCCCACGATCGGCTCGTCGATTAAAAGCAATTTCGGCTCATGCAAGAGCGCGGCGAGAATGCTGAACTTCTGTTTGTTCCCGCGCGAGTAACTCTCGAAATATTCCTTCTCAAGACCGGCAAGTGCAAAGACCGGCAGTAATTCCGCGATGCGTCCGGTGCGAAGTGTCGGATCGAGTCCGTAGAGCGCTCCGGAGAAGTGCAGGAACTCCTCCCCAGTCATCCCGCTCCAAACGGTCGGTTCATCGGGAATATATCCGATCCGCGCCTTTGTTGCCATTGGTTTTTCAACCACGTTATCGCCGCCGACCTCGATCACACCCCCGTTGGGGCGGAGAATTCCTGCGATCGACTTTACGATCGTTGTTTTCCCCGAGCTGTTCGGGCCGATCAGGGCGTAGATCTCTTTCGGCTTGATGGCGAACGATACGCCGTCAACAGCGACCTTGTTGCCGAATTTTTTGGTCAAATTCCTTATGTTCAGCATGCTCACATTCTATCACATACTCTTTGGACACTGTCTCCGTTGCCGAAAAGACCTTTTTTCCTGTAAGGTGCGAGACAGTGGCGGCTCATTGAAATTTCTCGGGGGAGTCATGATCAAAGCATACTTTTGGAGCAAGAAGTGGGCGCTGTGGGCCTACGGCGGCGGATTATTCTTGCTTTGTTCGCTCTACGCGCAAGTGCAGATGTCGGTCATGTTCAACAATTGGTACGGGAGATTTTACGACATCATGGGCAATATCGGGAAGTACGGCGTCAACGACTTTTGGGCGGAGATGTGGAAATTCTTCTACATTGCGATCCCCTACGTCTTTCTCGCCATGCTCACCTCATATTTCACGCGCCTCTACGCATTTCGTTGGCGGGAAGCCATGACCTACGATTACCTCCCTCGCTGGAAAAACGTACACAGTGAGATCGAAGGTGCGAGTCAGCGTATCCAAGAAGACGCGGCGCGTTTTGCCAAGATCCTCGAGTCGCTCGGCCTGCAGGTGGTGCGAGCGATCATGGTGTTGATCGCGTTTCTTCCCGTGCTCTGGGGGCTTTCCAAAGGCGTGACGCTTCCCTATTTTGGCGCGGTCGAAGGAGGCTTGGTATGGGTCGCCTTATGCACGAGCATCGGCGGAATGGTCATTTCATGGTTCGTCGGAGTGAAGTTGAAGGGCCTTGAATACAACAATCAGCGCGTCGAAGCGCGTTTTCGCAAAGAGCTGGTATACGGGGAAGATGACAAGGAAAACCACGCGTCCCTCCCCACGCTCTTTGAACTGTTCACGGGAATTCGCTTCAACTATCACCGCCTGTTCCTGCATTACGGCTACTTCGACCTGTGGTCGAACTTGTACGGACAGATCATGGTGCTCGTGCCTTTCATCATCGTCGGGCCGAATCTCTTTCTCCCGACGGGAGCGATCACGCTCGGTGTGCTTATCCAGGTCTCGAACGCATTCGACAAGGTCCACGGCAGTTTCTCGATGTTCATCGACAACTGGCCGACCGTCAACGAACTGCGGAGTATCTGGCAGCGTCTCCACGAGTTCGAGGCAAACCTCGACCGGCATCAGCCGGCTTCGTCATAGCAAATCGTCCCGCAGTGCGGGACGATTTTTTTGCTCCAAATTTTCCGAATGGGCTATTCGACCACGCGCAGTGTCCCCCACTGCCCACCGGCTTTGTGGCCGGGCATTGCACAGTAATACACGAATTCGCCGGCTTTGTCGGCGACAAACTCCACAACCACGACCTCATTGAGCGGAAGTTCTTTCTTGATGCCGTACTCGTCAAGCGTGAAGTTGTGCATACCCTTGGTGTTCGTGATGGAGAGCCGTATCGTGTCGCCCTTTTTTGCGGCTATTTCCTTCAGTGAGAACCACTTCCCTTTCTCGTCGTAATACGCCGTCATGGTGTACTCGTCGACCGCGGGCGCGTCAGGATTCTCATCGACCATCATTTCGGGTGCATTTCCTCCCATAACCGGCATCGCCGAGTCGACCGGTGCCATCGGAGCGTCTCCCGTCGTCGTATCTTTCTTTTCACCAGTAAAAAGTAAGGCGGACGCACCAAGCAGTGCGAGAACGCCGACCACAAGCACGATGTTCTTTGTTTGCATATGATTTTATTAGACCGCGACACGCCCATCTCGAAGCGTGACGCGTGAAAACGTTACTCTTCTGGTAATGACGTCTAGTATAACAACTGTCGGCAAAATCTCAAAATACGCCGAAAATCTCGGTTTTTTGACACGATGCACCTCATCGCTTTTATGCGATAATGGCTCCACGTCACTCGTTATGCGCTATCGATTCTTTACCACATCGACAAAGGCTTGGGGGGCAATGCTCGCGGCGATCGGCACCGCGCGCGAAAGCATTTACCTTGAGATGTATACCTTCCACCACGACACGGCGGGATACAACTTCCTTTCCGAGCTGGAACGCAAAGCACGCGAAGGTGTCCGCGTCGTCGTCATTCTCGACGCCTTCGGCAGTTTCGGTTTCACACCGATACTGGTCGACCGACTGAAGAACGCCGGCGCGGAAGTGCTTTTTTTCAGTTATTGGTTCCGCCGTACACATCGCAAGATACTTATCGTCGACGAGACGACGGCGTTCTTGGGCGGTGTGAATATCTCGAACTATTCGGTGCGATGGTCCGATCTCCAGATACGCATCACCGGCAAGAAGGTGGTACGACCCATCCTCCACTCGTTCGCACGTGTCTATCGTCTCTGCGGCGGGAAGAACCCCGCACTCAAAGGCCGCAACAAACCCCGCTTGTTTGGGAAAGCGCGGCTGTGGTTCATCGAACACGGTTTGGCAGGTAAACGCTTTGCGCTGAAGCGGCACTACACAGAGCATATCGATAACGCCGCAAGATCGGTCACCCTCGTTACGCCATATTTCATGCCCCACCACTGGCTGATCGCCGCCGTCCATCGCGCGATCGTGCGCGGAGTTGCGATTGAGGTCATCGTGCCACGGGAGACCGACTACAAAACGGTCGACCGGATCAATCACTATTACTTCGACCTGTTCACTAAGCTCGGAGCAAAGTGCTATCTTGCCGGAGAAATGAACCACGCAAAAGCGATGCTGGTCGACAACGAAAGGGGCACCGTTGGTTCACAGAATATTGATGCCCAATCCTTTGATTGGAACGTCGAGTCGGGGGTCTTTTTCGACGACCCTCAAATGGTGCGCGACTTGGGCAGGATCATCGAGGGCTGGAAAAAGAATGCTTTCCTCTACGACACCAAGGAGCATACGCCGCGCTGGCATGACCGGATTTTTGCACTCCTCCTGCGTTTCTTCGAACCAATACTTTAGGAAATGCCCGACCAAACCTTCGGTCCTGAAAGTACAAGGTCGGACCTTGGGAATTGAATCTTAAGGTCCGACCTTGTACTTTTTCGTGTGCTTCCGATTTTATTGGGAGCGCCCAAAAATACCCCGTGGTCTTTGCCGCGGGGATTGGACGAGCGGACAAGTTTATTCGATCCCAAGGATCACCACCGCGCGCTTCATTGCGACAAAACCGTACGCCCAGAGAAACGGAAGCCAGAGCGGCATCACACCGAGAAAACTCACGCGATTAAACGTCTCGACACCGGTCGCGATGAAGAAATACTCGGAAACCGTCATCGCAAAAAAACCGAATACGAACACCGTAAGGTCTCCGCGCTGACGCCGATATGCGAGCGCAACGACGCTCACAAGCCCATAGATACCGGCGAGCACAAAGTCGTTCGTAACAAGCGGAATACACCCGACCATGACGACGATAGGTACGATATTGAAGGCAACGGAAAGGAATTTGTGCATGATTTCAGCTTAGTATAACAAAAAATCCGCTCGAAGGCGGATAGGTCGGCATCATGTGATCTCTGCTATCGCTCTACTCGAATACTCACGGTCGAAAGTGACGTCCTCAAGCACAGTGACGAACGGCGGAAGCAGGACGGTGCTTTTTTGACTCGCGATCTCGATCTCAAGCACGGTGAGTCCGGGACGACCCGAAAGAAATTCGTCATACATGAAGTACTGGTCCTTGTAGACAAAGCAGGTGCGGCGCTTTGTGATGGCGACCGTCGTTTGATCCTGATACTTCGTGAACTGGGCGAACGCCGTCTCGGAGATATGCTCTTCGATCTCTTCCATTTCCCCGGGCGTGATCATGCGTTTCCTTGTGAAAGTGTACGTCGCATGCCCGTCTTCTCCCCACGAACGCACTCGATTTGTCTCGTCATTGTGTCTAGGGAGAGCAAGATAGTGCTGTGTGACGTCGATCGTCCGGTGGGGAATGCCGAGCGCGGTGAAGTCGACCGGTTTAACGAGATACCTTTTTTCGATCTCCCGCGGTTCCGGTATCCCCAGCAGTCGACACGCCTCCCTCCACCCTGCCTCAAGT
>MHLS01000066.1:10043-10229 GCA_001819095.1 Candidatus Lloydbacteria bacterium RIFCSPLOWO2_02_FULL_54_12 | reverse complement strand
GAAACTGTTGTACGAATTCCCGACGACCGAAAGGTGCTGATGGCCGATCCAAGCGTCGAGCGTCCGCCGGTCGAGTGCGCGTGCCGCATCGAGATCTTCAGAGCGGAACTTGTTCGACCGGTTCGAGTAATGTCGCTCCGCCCCGTCCGCTGCAGTGCGCATATAGACGACTGCGTCGTAACGACC
>MHLS01000066.1:0-10028 GCA_001819095.1 Candidatus Lloydbacteria bacterium RIFCSPLOWO2_02_FULL_54_12 | reverse complement strand
GTGATGAGAAAGTCCGTGCTCCTTGAGTAGAGAACGGTAGTCGTTCTCGGACACATACGCACCGATATCCGGTACCCCGCGATCGAAGATAAGGAGCGGCTTCTCGTGCCCGCCTGCAAGCAGTGCTTCCTCGGCAAACCGCTCCCGCGAAAGCGTTTCCTTGAGCACGGCGTGCTGGAAATCGAGAAGCTTTGCCCTGCCCCCGTGCGGGGAGACGCCCGAATCCATGAGTATTGTCGCCGCTTCGGGAACAACCTGCGCAACGTACCCCTTTGCGGCGGCCTTTTTCGCAATGAACTTCGCCAGTTTCGTTTTGCCTCCGCCGGGTCCGCCGGAGAGTGCCAGTTTGGGTACGCGTCTTTGTGTCGTTTTCATGATCTGACTTTCTTTCCTATGAAAGAACTTACTGAAACTAGCATAAGGAAACCCTGTCGCCAATACTATAACAATAGGAAGTATGCCGACTTGCTTGTCCACAGGGACTTATGACAATATGCGGGTAATATGCGGTGTCCATTCTGTGGCCATAAAAAAACCGAGGTTGCAAACTCGCGCACGACAAAGAGCGGGACGAGCGTCTGGAGAAGGCGGAGTTGTCTTTCCTGCAAGAAGGTCTTTTCCACTTACGAGACGCCGTCGCTCGATTTTTTGGTCGTAAAGAAAAGGAACGGAAAGAACACGCGGTACGCGCCGCACAAGATCTTTGCTTCGCTCTTCGACGCGTGCGCGGCGGGCAAAGGACAAAACGGGGGAATGCGTGACCGCGGTGACGCGGCGGCGACCGCGCAAATGCTCCTCGAACGGATCGAGCAAAAGATACTCGCGTCGCGAAAGAGCGTAGTAAGCACAAAGGATTTGATCCGTCTTGTCGGTGAAGAACTCGAATCGACGGACCTTCCCGCATTCTACCGATACGCCGCATTCTCTCCGCACAAACAAGAAACGCTAGGGTTATAAAAAATACAAGGTGGAACCTTGCCTGCCCGTCCGAAGTCGGACGCAGGCGGGGGGATTGATTCTTAAGGTTCGACCTCGTATTTTGCGTTGACTCTACTACTGCGGTCTCCCCTTTATTGGTGTGTAATACCCCGCGACTCTGTCGCGGGGATACACTAAAGTCAGCATCCGCCTAAGGCGGATTCCGCTTCCAAAAAAACACCCCAGGTACCGCGTGCTAAATACCCCGTCGGCCTACCCTCGGGTAAGGACACGCGGTGTGTTTTATTTTGTAACCCCTTAATTACTCGGTGAAGCAACTTCTTTCTCCGCATCGGGAGGAAGTTCGTGGCCGTATTTTTTCAGTACTTCGTTGATCTTTGCGAGAATGACCGGGCGACGCTCGCTCTTGGAAAGATACGCCTCCATTCCTAGTTCTTTGCCCGCCTTCTGGCCTTCAATACTGAAATCTTCATTGGTAAGGAAAATAACGGGAATATGCTTGGTCTCGTTCTCGCGCTTCAAGTACTGGAGCGTCTTGTAACCGTCCATGATGGGCATCCGCACATCAAGGAGGATGAGGTCGGGCTGAAAACGGCGTGCCATCTCGCGCCCCTCGTTGCCGTCGTGCGCCGCCATGATCTCGTACCCCGCGCGCGCGAGCTGTGCCGCAAAGAGCCGCTGAATCTCCGGATCGTCGTCAACCATCAAAATATGTATCGGTTTCGTTGCCATATATGCCGCTCATTATACACCGATACCAACTGCTTCCAAACTTGTCCGGACGACTGACCAACAGAGTTTCAGGGTTCGAGAAATACAAGGTCGGACCTTGGGGATTGATTCCTAAGGTCCGACCTTGTATTTCACTATTATTCCACTGATTATTTCTTCCCCCCCTTGATCACCCCAACGATCTTGCCGTTCACCGCCCAGTCGTCGCCCGGAAGCATGAAGATAGGCTTCCACAGCTCGGTGGTCTCGGAGACGAGCGTCACCTGTCCAGTCTTCTTGTCTTTCTTGTACTTTTTGAGATTCGCCGCGCCGTCGATGATGGAGAGAATGTAGTCGCCGTTCCTCGCATCCCTGTCCTCGAAGTCGACGAGCACCAAGTCGCCTTCGTCGATCGTCTTCCCTTTGATATTCGCGCGATTGAGCGACTTGCCGACCGCCCGCAAGGCAAAGATGCCGCTTTTCTTGGGCACCATGGAGCGCTGAATGCTCAAATATCCTTCGATATTCTCCTCCGCGAGGATCTCCGCCGGCCCACAGTTCGCCGACCCGACGAGCGGAATAGAGATGTACTCGAAACCGATGATATTCCCCATGATTGGCGAGCCCATGAAGTCCCCCGCCAAGACGCTCATACCGCGGGGCTGGTTGGCCTCGCGGGAAAGATACTTCCCCTCTTCAAGTTTCTTCAAGTAGTGATGCGCGGTCGAAACGGAAGCAAGCTTGAAATGTTTGCGTATCTCCTCGAGCGAGGGGGCGAACTCGTGCTTGGCGGTGTACGAGCGCACATAATCGAGCACTTCTTTCTGATTTTTGGTGAGCATGGTGTTGGGGAATGAATAGCTATTAAGTTTCTACTCTTACGTTTACAGTATAGAAAATGAATAGAAACTCCGCAAGCGGACTTATCCACACCCTAAAAAACCGCCGAGGTCTCACCGCGGAGAGTACTTCTATTTTTCTAAGAGGAAGACCTCTAAGAAAAATTAGTCGCTCCTTGGGGATTTGGATTTAAGGTAAGACCTCGGAGTAACTGGTGGTTTTTGGGTGGGGATGCAAGAAACTTCGTCTTCCCCACCCCGCCAAACGACGCGCTTGCTTCGAAATGGAGTTATACTTAACCTCATGAGCATTCTCGACCTTCCCATAGAGAGACAACGCCAGCTGGCGGCAGAAATGGGTTATGCGGACTTTGACGAATGGGTGAAACACATTCGAAAGTCACTTGATGAGGGTGCCGCGTACAGAGCAAAAATAGACGCTATGCCCGATATGCTCGACAGCATGTCTCCGGAAGATCGTGCGCATGCAATTGCAAAGTTTAGCCAACCGATTGTTTTGTTTCCGGAAGAAACGACGCGAGAGCCCCTAGACGACAAGGAGGACGGGAAGGGCACCTAACCGTGCTCCCCCAAGGTCTCTTCCGCCTGAGGCGGAAGAGACCTTGGGGGAGGCGGTCTTTAGCCACGCCGGTAAGGGCATGATGCGAGGTTCATGGCGTTGTTCTATACTCCCCTCTATGGAGCCACCCGCCAAAAAGCGCGCCCAAAACGTAGTTCTGGTGGGCGTACTCAAAAACAGGGCCGACCTGCGCATCCTTCTCCGTGAGCGTTGGTACCGCGTCCCCGCCCTTTTTACGCCGAAGCGGCAATTCACCCATGTCGCTTTTTACCAGCCGGCAACTTTCGAAAGAGGCGGCAAGCGCATCCGCTATTACGCCCGCGTCGCGAAGAGAGAGAAGATGCGACGAATCGACCTCCTTCCGAAAGAAACCGGTCACCCCCGCGCACTTGAGGAGTACGTGAAGTTGTCGTTTCAAACGATCGACGAACTTACTCGCCCGATAAAGAACGTCATCCCGCGGAGAATTTCTTTCGGCTTTACCACGCTCCGGAAGTTACGTTCGGCAAAAGACATCCTCGAGCTCTACGGCGTTCCCAAGACAGAGCAACTTGTGGCGAGACGGCTACGACAACTAGGTATAAAAACTGCGTCCGAATACACCGTTGCAAAGGGTGGAGGGCGGTATCGCATCGATATCGCCGTATTCTGCAAAAAAGGAGCAGTCGCCGTTGAGTGCGACAACAAGAAAGCCCACTCGGGCAAAGTCCAGCTGGCAAAAGATGCGGCGAAAGACGCGTTCTTGGAGACTCACGGCTGGCGCGTCATCCGGCTGACGGAAAAAGACATTGTGGAGCACCTCGACCGTTGTGCGCAAAAAGTCCAAAAAGCGGTGCGCGGCCTCGGCGGAAAAACCTCCCGCCAGCCACAACATCAAACACAGTCATACTTATAAACTCCAGTTTGTTGGTATGTTATTGAATGCGCCGGAATGATTTTAAAAAATGCACAAAGTTTTTTCCGTACGGAGACAGTGTGTGCTCGACAAATTTGCCGCGATATTTTTTATTCACCAACCCGGCGTGATACAGGCGTCTCGTGTGCTCACCGAGTGTTTTCCCGTTCGCCCCGATCTCCCGAATAATTCCTTCGAGGGTGAGGGCTTCGCGCGCGGCGATCAATAATAATATCTCAATGCGGTAATGATTGGCCACCCCCTTCAAATGTCGCTCCATCTGCTTTGCTGTTTTAATCTTTCCCATTCCTCAAGTATACACAACATACCAACAAACTCAAGTTTGTTGGTATGTTGTGTGGGAAGAGAAAAGAAGAGAAGAGAGAGTGGGGTGGATCGCGGCTCTTGTTTTTCTGAACTTATACTTCACGGGTGGCGGCGACAATTCCCGTGCGGAGGTCTTTCGCGAGCATTTCATCGCCCTCGACCATGTCCAAAACGGCTTGAGTTTGTTTTCCTGATAATGTTCGCCCCGGCTCTTCCTCTGATTCATCGTGACTGCCCCCATCACCCAAGCACCACTATCGGGAGAGGAGATTCAAGACGAGCTTAATGACCTTGTCTTTGTGATGAGGGTCGCTTTCCGCAACAAACACCGTGAGCGCAGTCAGTGCCGAAGGGGTCAGTTTTTGTGTGTTCAGTATATTCGCATGCTTCAAAAACCAGACGAATGCAAAAGCCCCCGATCGCTTGTTGCCATCAGTGAACGGATGATTCTTGATCATGAAATACAAAAGGTGCGATGCCTTCTCCTCTACGGTCGGGTACAATTCCTTGCCCCCAAACGACTGCATGACGTTACCGACGATTCCGGACACAGACCCCGCAGCTCTTTCATTGCCGAATATCTCCGTCGCTTCACCTTTTCTGATGAGTTCGTTGCGTAACTCGGATAAATCCTTTGCCATTCTGTCCGAAGTGAGGGCAATCTTCTTTTTGGTCAGTTTGCCCTTCGGGAGTAATTCCCTATCATACGCATCGAGGGAAAGCCATGTGTCCGCAAAGAGCGCGATGAGTTCCACGGCATCTTTCGGGCCAACCGCTGAATCGCCGGGCAAGAGCTTCTTGATATCGTCCACGACGCTCATAAATTGAGCGTAGTTTTTTGCGATACGGCCCCTGTTGATCGCAAAGCCGTCCACGATGTAGCTGCGCAGCGTTTTTGTGGCCCACTTGCGGAACTCTATTGCCACTTGTGAATTAGTCCGGTATCCAACCCCCAAAATAACATCAAGCGAATAGAGCGTGATGGGTTTGTCAGAATTTGCATTATGCATTTTTTGCATATTGCTTTTTTCTTCAATTTCACCGTCTTTAAATATGTTTTTTACATGACGAGATACAACAGATTGATCCACGCCAAAAAGGCGAACGATCTCTGCTTGTGTCGCCCACACCGTCTCGCGGCGGAAATCCCCCCGAAGCTCAATTGCTCCGCTTTTCGCCTGGTAAATGACCGTACCATTGTTCAACTGCTGTTTCTTCATTGTCATAACAATAACTGTTCCGCGCGCTTATTTCCAGTCCGGCGCCGCTCCATCAACCGCCTCGATGGCGCCGAGAGTATTCTCCCATTCACCACGGGGGTACTGCAAAATTCCAGTACTCGAGGACTCGATGAAAATTTTGGTCGCGCGCGAATAAGAGAACGAGCAAAACGGGACAAAATCCATTCTACCCTTCGGCCGAACCATTCCATAAAGAAGGCGGGTCGCGGAAATGTTGCGGCACACTGGATGTCTCCGTTAACCGTTAAAATAATCAGCAAGGCGATCGATATATTTCTTCCCGCAGGATTCTTTTAGTTCAGCCAAGACCATCTGCGCTGACTTATAAGGACCCGCCGGCAGAGAATCAACATATTTATGTCTTTTGTATTTTGGCTGCCAGAGCGCTGTCAACAACCCATTCAAGCTCGCCAAAAGAGAGCGTAAAATAATATCGGCGTCGCCTGGTGTAATCTCGTGAAAACTTGACGCCTCGCCAGGAAAGCGCAGATGGTACGTCAGCGGCCCTATTTCGTGACGAATCATCTTCACCGCGGCATAACGGATATGGCCGTTTGGGTGCTGTAATAATTGGAAGAGCCACGGGAAAAGAAAATCGGGCTGGTTTTCTCTGTCATGCAAAAAATAGATAACCGAAACAGCCATGACATAATTTTCCTGTCGCCAGTCTTCAGAGATCCGCGAATAATTTTCCGGCGCAATTCTGACCAAGTTGGCGATGTCCTCGTACTTGTCTTTGCTTGAAGCAGCTGATCCATAGACGAATTTACTTACACTGCGGGCAGCCAAACGACTGTTTTTCTCATTATTACGCAAAATTGTGTCAAAACATTCTTTGAGCGTATTCATGGTCAATTCGTGCAAAATAGTATTCAGGTGTCGAGTAACAGCGTAGCAAGCAGTCCGGGCCTAGATTAACTTGAGTAAAGACAGGGCAACGGGGTCGAGTTTGCTTGAAAGCCGGTAGTGCATTTCGTAACTCACTTGTTCCCTATCAACCACGTCTACGCGATACAAAATCGAAAGGTGTTTCGATGTCGCCTTGTATGAACACTTTGTTCCCGCCGCAATATCGCCGACAGAGGCGAAGCGGTGCTTCTTGAGATACTGCAGAATCTTGAGCCGACTGACATTGCCGAACGCCTTGATCGTTTTTTCCAAATTTTTCATGACCCAAGCATAGCACACCCCAATTTTTTATTCCACCCTTCGGCCGAACCATTCCATACAGAATTTATAAGTCCCCCACGGCGGTGATTGCGGTGCGGATGTCTTTCGCGAGCATTTCGTCGCATTCAACCATTCCTAAAACTGATTGAACTTGTTTGCTCGATAACTTTTGCTCTAAATCTTCCTCGGCAACTTCTCTTATTTCGTCCTCCGTACCACAAATTTTCTGACACCTTTTCCCTTTTTCTTGTTCTGCTACCGAGGGACTATCCCAAAAAAACTATTCTCGTATTCTTAAGAATTTGAGAATAGAAAAAGAGGAGTACGGTTTATTCGCCCGTTCGTGCGAATAAGTCCGTAGAGAATTGGGGGGGTTACCGAGCGAGTTTGAGGAGGCACGGGCGGTCGTGTTCGAGGGAGAAGTCGAGGAGGGACTTTTTGTCGAGATTTTTCAGGAAACCGAACATTGCTTTTGGAGAGTTAAATCCGCAAAGCTCAACATTTTCGATCTCGTTAAATATAATTTTCTTGCTCGGCTTTTTTCCCAAATCCAAAAAATAATGATTCCAATTTTTTGTACTGACCATCAAGAGACTGTCCATCTGCTTTCGACTTAAGACCTCTGGGTTGTCGACAAAATATACCTTATCAAAACATTCTTTTTTTCTTACCATATTTTTTACCACGAAGACTAACTGATAATTCAAGACCCAGAAATTTTACGATCTTCTTTAGGGACTTGTTGTTAAAGTTAGAAGTTTTTATAGCTTTGTAAAAATTAACCCTATTGATCTTTAGCGGCCCATAAACATCAACAGGTTTAATCTTTTTTTGAGCTACTACTTTTTTAATCGCTTCTTCTAACATATTGAGTATATCAGTTCTGGTTCAGTGTGTAAACTAATTAGTTTACACTTATCCACAGGCATGATTCCGTTATTTGGTTAGCGACGAAATCCAGGTGTGGCCGCACCAAGTACTTCTGTGTAATGTAGATCTCCGTCTATGTAGGACCTTATGGCCCGCAAAAGATTGCGATAGATATACGCCCCATCGTAAAGTTTTTCATTTTTTGAAAAAAGTTCTATCGTAGTCGCAACGTACTCAAGCGGGAGGGTATATGGCTGCTCAATGTGTGCGTAGCGAGTGGTAAGTACTTCAACCGTTTCAAGTTTGTAGTTGTTCCGTTCATCAACAGAAGTGAAGGACGTTGTACGTTCATAATAATCAAGATAATACTGAACAATTTCTCGCACCTCTTTTTTGTATTGGGGTATTTTGAGTAGGAGGTCTACAACCCAATAGGTGTGCGTGTGGGGAGTTAGGACCTTACTCTCACCTGGTATGAGTACCTTAACCACAAAATCGAGATCCGGCCGAACACCTCGACTCCCCTGAAAAAGACCGATAAGGGTGCCGTCGCTTAACCTAATTGTTCTAAAGGCATCCCGCGCAGGCCGAAGCTGGCGGAGGGTTTTGCCATCATAATATTTTATATTGTACGCACTCCTTTTGTCGGTCATAAAAACTATTTGCCGCTACTTAGTCCCAACATATCGAGTGGGAGGGTGTGGAAGTAGTAATGACAGCCAACTTGGCTAATATATTCCAGCACATCTCGATATTCTGGTTTTTTGAACCACTCATTAAGAATATAGATGTATTCTACCTCAATATCAAGTTGTCCAAAAAGTTTGATGTATTGTTGCTTTTTGAAGTCGCACGTCTGAAGTTTTTCGTCGACCGAGCCCGGTGTTTCTTGAAACTTGATCTCGACAATAAAGATCTTGTGCTGGCCATGGACATAGAGTGCCTCGTCGGGAAGCAATTTTTTTGACAGAACTGTTTTATAATCGACCCCGCGCTCCCCAAGAAACTGATATATTTTATTTTTCCCCAAACTAACAGCGACCTTTTTGCCATTGTGAAAAACGGAGTCCCCCTTAACGGTAAACCCTTGTGTACGGGAAAAAACCGAGAGCAAACTTACCCGGCTTTCAAACGCGAGTCCGACTTGTGTATTTCCACCTCCTACGCCCCCTTTAATCATAAATAGCGACCACCGAGTGGGGTTAGCCCCTCTCATTGCTATTCACTATTGATCACTTTTTTGGGTTACACAATCCCCGCCCTATTTTACGCTTAGGATTTAAGATCTTCAATGCGCATTATCGATAAATCGAGATACTTTTTCTCCATGTCGATGCCGATAAATTTTCTTCCATTTTTGAGTGCAGCGATGCCAGTTGTCGAGCTTCCCGTGAATGGATCGACGATGAGATCTCCTCTGTTGGTGCTCGCGAGCACGATCCGCCTTAGGAGATCTTCGGGTTTTTGCGTTGGGTGTTTGCCAAACTTTTTTTCTGGTGGCTTCGGTGTTCCCATTGACCAAACAGAGCGCATTTGGAGACCGGGCTTTTTGAGAGCATCCTCCGGCCATGTGCCGTTTTTCATTGCATCATAGTTAAAAATGTGTTTTGCCTTTTTATCTTTTCGTGCCCACACCAGCGTTTCATGACTGGCAGTGAAAAATCGGCAACTAAGATTTGGCGACGCATTGGGCTTAAACCACGCAACGTCATTGAGTACATGAAATCCGGCAACCTGAAGTGCAAATCCACACTGATAGATGGAGTGGTATGTACCACTAATCCATATTGTTCCGCTTGGTTTGAGCACCCTTCGTGCCGCCTCTATCCATTTTAGATGAAATTCGAAGTCCTTTTTTACTCCATTGCTTTTATCCCAATCTCCCTTGTGAACACTGACCCGCTTTCCTGCATGCACACTAAAGCCACCGTTTGAGAGAAGATAGGGTGGATCTGCAAAAATCATGTCGACCGAATTCTCTGAAAGTTTGGCGAGAATATCAAGGCAATTTGCCTGATACAACTCGACGTTCTTCTTTTTGTAGTACGGTTTTACTCCTTTGATCATGTTCTCTTCCTCACAACGGAGTTCCGTCGAGCGAATCCCGGGTATATACCTCGGAATAGTCGTAGGTTCATATTGCGGAGATGGGCCAAGGATACCATTGTGTGGTGTTCCCGTAAAACTGGGGCTAATTGTGGGGCTCGCGTTAAAAAGTGTCTCTTGCATAGAGTTTTCTACTTAGTTTCTATATAATACGTCATTATAGAAAACGAGTAGAATCACCTCAATGAGTTTATCCCCAGACCACACCTTACACAACAAAAGCCGCTTGGTGGCTAGAACGTACGAGGTTTTGGTATGGCAGGCCAGTGTCAGCACTACTGTCCGGTTAAAATCAGAATAGGTACAACTGCGGCCCGTCTCTCATTGAGAGTCGGGCCATTGTTTTTGTA
>MHLS01000065.1 GCA_001819095.1 Candidatus Lloydbacteria bacterium RIFCSPLOWO2_02_FULL_54_12 | reverse complement strand
CCATACGAGAAAACATAAAGTGCTAATGCACCCATTCTCTCATATTTCTTATTGTGGGACAAGTCTAATGAGCGCTTTGTGCGTCAGCACCGCGGAGAGTTCGCGGCAATTTGCCGTGTCGTCGGCGACACACGCCACCCTGTTTCCAAGCACAGCATGCTCAAGGGCAACGATTTTTTTGCCCTGCTCTGTTTTGGGCACGCTCAATTCATTGCCTCCTTCGTTGGCAGGGTACTTGCTCTCACTGCACGCAATGAGGAAGAGGGTACCCGCAAGGAGTATCGTAAGTCGGGCTATGCTCATTGTTTGTCTCCATTTTCAAAAGAAACCCCCCGCAACTTAGCATGACTCACTCGCCAAGACAAGACTCCTTCACGCGGTGTTAGTACGTCACCTCCTCTGTAACGCTACTGCATCGCAGGGGATAGACACAACAAGTTTCTCTTGGGCACATTTGCTTATATAAGCAAATGTATACCCCCCCTCATTTTCTATTCCCTAATTCGCGCGCGACCTAATTTTGTTTACAAAATGGAAGCGACCTAAAAATGCTTTACGGTACCCCGTTTAGCATTTTGGAAGTCCCTTTAGGGGTACTCGTAGTGGTGAATGGGCGAATAAGGAAGTTTGTCTATGGAATGGTTCGGCCGCGACCACTTGTTTTCTATTCTCAAATTCTTAAGAACACGAGAATAGATTCTATGGAACCCTTCGGCCGCGACCTAGATCTCTTCGGGCGTAGCGAGGTAGAGACTGGAAGTCCCGTGGGGAAAGGTAGAATAGATTTTGGACAAAAAAACAGCGCCGGGGTTTCCGGCGCCGCCTGCTTTTTCGCTGGTCTAGCGATGTTTTTTCTTCGCACCTTTCTCATCGTCGGGGAATTTTGACCCCGCTTTTCGGAATGCGGCCCTGATGACCCGTTCGCGCTCCGCGGACTGCATGCCGTCGTTGAGATGGTCACGCAGGTGATAGGTGAGTGCGACCAGCCGCTGAATGGGGTCGGTCTGCCCGAGACGCTCTTTCAGCGCGTTTCCGGCCCGCACGAGCTCGGTCGTGGTGATACTTCCGGCGAGCAGAAGCGTTTTTGCTATATGCTCGAATTTGCCGATGGTATCGGCGCCACGAAGGTCTTCGACGGAGAAACTCTCCGAAGTCGGTTTTCCACGCGCTTCCTCGATCTCGAAGCTTCGCAAAGCTTCCTCACGCTCCATCCTGTCCTTGGAAATTGCCCCTGCTTTTGCCAGCGCTTCAAGCATTGAAGATCCCACGGCGTCCTCCATTTTTTGCGTACAATATGTGAAAATAATAGCAGTATATTATAGACTTGTCAAGTTTTTTGTGTGATTTTTGGACAAGAAAAGCCCCGCGGTGACGGGGCTTGGGCTCCTCGGTTCCGTTCCCTAGGATTTCACTCCCAGACGGCCCATCAGTGCCGCGGCTTCCTTCTGTGCTTCTTGTTTGCTCTCGGGAGTGGGGGCGGAGTAGGGAACCGGTTCGGGCGGCGTGCGATTCAGAAAGTGGTCGTTGAAGGCCATGAGCGCGCGGATCGCGTTGGGGTCGTCGCTCTCGACCAGCTGTTGTTTGCCGAGTTCGAGTCCATTCCAATCGCCCACGAAGACGGCGGCACAGGCTCCTTCGAAGAGTTCAGTGTCTTTCGGCGACAGGCGATAGGTCGCCGGAATGCTTTGTATCAGTTGGGCAAGGTTCATGACCGATCCTCCGGTAGGCGAAAGTAGGATGTGTTGCGTGCGTTACGACTGACTATATTTTTACACGAATTTGTTGATTTGTCAATTGAGTCGAGTCGAGCTCACGGCCCCACCGTTTTGTGTATGGAATGGTTCGGCCGCGACCTAAATCTCTTCAAGCGTAGCGAGGTAGAGATTGGAAGTCCCGTGGGGAAAGATAGAGTAGATTTTTTGACAAAAAAGAACCGCCTTGGTCAGGCGGTTCGTGTTCGTTTCTAGGAGCGCCGGCGAGGTCCCTCGTAGAGCGTTTCGAATCCCTCGATGCGCTCGTACCGTGCGCGCGCAGTGAGTTCCCGTAGCGCGTTCGCTTGGCGCTTGAATCCCGCCGTGCGGACGAGATCGTTCGGGTCGATGCGCCAGACGCCGCGCTCGCTCACTTCCACGGGACACCAGTCGGGCGTCTCACCGCGGGCGACGGCCGCATTGAAACGCTTGCGTTCCCAGCGGTAGCGCAGTGTACACACGAGGCGCTCGATCGATGAGCAGATGCCATGGAGGACGAGGAGAATGAAGAAAGCGACGCCGACGACGAGCAGTTGGTGCTCAAGCGACATAACGGACTCCAGAGAACGTTCTAGAAGAACGATAGCACGACACCTTTTCGTTCGGCAAGAAAAACACCGCCGAAGCGGTGTGTGAAAAGTGTGAACCACCTGCGCGTTCGTTCTCCTAGGTTCTCGACCATAGCGGCGATGGATACGAGTCCGGCGGCGAGATGCGCTTGGATACGGTGGCGGCCGTCTTTCACGATATAGGTGCCGTCGCCGAGTGCGTGGACGCGGATGGGGCGAAGATCGTTCCCGTCTTCGATCTCGCGGCGGAGCTCCTCGACGCGTTTGGGCGAAACACCACGGCGTTTCTTTGCGGTAAAACGGAGCTCACTGATGGGAAGCCAGAGTTCTTGCATGAGGTATGCTCCCGATGGTGGATGGTGGTCAGTCTGCCGCCATTCTCCATTTTTCACTACGCATCGTCAAGCGACATTCTCATATTCTCAAGAATATGAGAATGTTCGCGGCGAGTGATTGTACAGAGCAAAGAAAATGCCACCACTTGCGTGGTGGCTTGGAGAACGCGGTGCGCTCTCCGGTGAACAGTTACTGCGCTGTGCGCGTGAGGAGCATTCGCAGAAGGTCCTGGATCGCGTAGTACTCGGGGTTGATCAGGTACGCGATCGCGTCGGACATCCGGTTGAAGAGCCAGAGGCCGTTCAAGAGGAGGAGCACGCCTGGGATGATCCGAGTGACCCAGATGTAGCCCCACTTCTCGTCATCGTCCGAAAAAGTGTCGCCATTGTCCGGACGCCAATACTTTCTGATGTACGCCACGACGATGAAGATGGCGAAGAGGGTGCCGAGGGGAACAATTGTGGCCATGGCCGCTTTCGCATATTGCTGGCGAATCATGATCCGCCACACTTCCGGCGCGACCTTGGAGAGGGTGTTCGAGAGTTGTGCCGTCACATTTTCGACCATCGAGAGTGCGCGGTCGGCGACGTCGGCAACCGTCTTTTTCGGCTGTTCTTTTTTCTGCTCCGCCTTCGCTTCGGGTTTCTTGACCTCGAACGCATCCGCCAGAGTCTGGAGTTGGCGACGCATCTCCTCCTGGTCTTCCTTGCTTACGGCATTGTTCGACTCACTCTGCGCCCTGGCCGGCGCGGAGAAAAGCGAAACGGCGCCAAGCGACAGCGCGAGACTGAACAGCAGAGCTGAAAACACCTTCATGGCAAAGGCCTCCTTGTGGTGGATTGGTTGACCGTAGGGTTTACGGTCGCGAACATACTGAATACGGTTATAAACGGAATTATTTAAAAGTCAAGCCCCTGCTTTCTCATTGAGAGAGCGGGGCCGCATTGCGGGATTTTTTCGGTGCTATAATTAGATGCATATGACACACTATATATGTACCGGCGGATGCGGAGGAGTTTCCGAGAAAGAGGGGACGTGCCAAGCCATCACATGCCCCAAGCACGGCGTGCCGCTCACCGCGTGTGACTGCGCCGACGGCAAGCATGAGGGCAAACAGGATCGCGACGCGAAGGAGGAAGCAGAAAAGAATAAGAAAGCATAATGGTCATCCAGCTCACCAATATCGTCGCGGGCTTCGCGCTTGCGGCGCCGAAGTTAAAGAAGTTTGGCGCGGCGGCAGGTACCGTCGAGGACGCTCACGCGAAACTCGCTCCGTATCTCGGTACGCTCGGCGTGATCGAGCTCGTGCTTGGCGCGGCGGCACTCATTGAGCGGTTGAGCATTGCGCACTACGGCTTCGGGGGATTTGGATCGAGTTTTCCGCAGGCGGCGGTCGCCATCCTCATGGGACTTCTGCTCGCCCCGCATCTCTTTGGGCGCTTTCCGGCAGTACGCAACTTCATTTCCGGAACTTTGGTCACCCGCGCAGAGTGGATCGGCATTCTCGGTATCGCCATCGGTTTGGGGTCGCTTCTTTTCGGTTGCATGGCCCCGTTCTGTTTCCCCGTCGGGTTCTAGCGTACTCCGTCGCCTATACCATTGTGTTTGTCGGAAGTAATTTACCGAGGCCACTCCTTTTTCTGTGAAGGGCGTAACGCCTAAGTGCTTTGCGTCTCGCCCTCCAATCGGGAACGGTTTGTGCGACCAAGGCCCAGAACTTTTTTGAATGATTGAACTCCGCGAGGTGGCAGAGTTCGTGCACGATGACGTAGTCGGCGAGAGAATCGGGGAGTTCGATGATGCGATAGTGGAAATTGAGATTGCCCTTCTTCGAGCAACTGCCCCAGCGCGTCCGCTGATTGCGGATAGCGACTTTGTTGAATGAGAGAGCGTAGTGCGCGTTTTGTTCTTTGAGTTTCCCATGCACGAACTCCCGCGCGGTTTCTTTGTGTTTTTTGTATGCGCCAAGAGTTCCGGTCGGCATGCTTTTTCTCCGGACATGGCGCACACGGACGACCATCCTTCCGGAGAAGAGGGAGCGCAGCTTCTTGAGCAAGGTGCTTTGACTCATTGCGCGTGTATTTTGATCGCCTTGATCTCACGGAGCATCTCTTCGAGCATCTGTTCGACGCGCTGTTTCCGCTCAGTCTCCGACATCTTTTCACTTCCGTCACCTTCTTCCGCGCCTCCGCTCTCGTCGGAGAGTTCCTCGACGTCCTCCTTGATGTCCTCGACGTCTTCTTGGATGTATTCAACGTCTTCGCTGATCTCTTTGGCCTCTTCCTGAATGTCCTCGACGTCCTCCTGAATTTCGTCGATATCTTCACTTACTTCCTCGATCTGGTGAGCCTGCCGATTCACGGTCATCTGGATGAAGATGGCGAGATAGATCGCCTCAAGCGAGACGACGGTCGTCAGGACGAGCATGATCTGATTGAAAGAAACGCCGAACCACTGCAGGCTGAAGATCCCCACGAAGAAGATCGAATGGAGCACGAGAGAGGGAAGCGAGCCGATGTGTTTCGTCGCCGAAAGCGCCATGCGCTCCAGCGGGGAATCAGTCACTTCCTTTTCCGTCGGTTTAATAAGGAGATTTTCGTCGCTCATTTTCGTATTGTAGTCGCTTACCGCAGAATGCACAACAAAAAAACCCGGCCAAGGCGGCCGGATGTGGGTGGTGCGTGAGCTACTTTGTTCGAGAGCTGTTGGTCGGCGACCTGCCGAGCCCGAGGAGATCTCGGATCGTGCGGACGGAAAAAATTGCCAGACCAGCGAGTGCAAGGAGGACGACGACGAGAAAAAGCGGAGCGTCCATTGCGCCTTCGAGGCACAGCGTGCTTGCAAGGAGAAGGAAGCTCGTGCCGAGGCCGATCCGGTTGAAGCGTCCCATCCGCAGTTGCTTCCCGACGCGTTCTTGCGCGAGTGCTTCTCGCAGACGGCAGACCGCCTCCTTGGCGACAACGCCGACGCGCAGTGCGTAATGCCGTTCCAAGGCTTCGATGTGATTCACAAAGACGGGGTAGCAGCGGATGCTCTCGTGCAGATTGCGGTAAGGATTTTCCGGATCGTCGAGAACGATCCTTTTCGAGGCGTGGGTGATGCCCTGCTCGAAGAATCTTTTGTTGAAGTACCCCAGAAAGTTCTCGTCGTCTTTCTGGAGCGGATGCACCTTGCCTTGTGTCGTCGGGTTGAAACTCGGGCCGACGGGAATGGTATCCATGGCACCTCCTTTTGGCGGTCATTTTGGGGAATTGCTCTAACTATAGATAAACAGAAATATACTGACTTGTCAAATCCTGTAATTCTGCTACACTGTAGTTGCCCCGTATTAGGCAGTAGCTCCTCGCTTATAAAAAAGTGAGGAGAGGAAAGTCCGAACACTTACCCTGTTTCAAGGGTTAAAAAGGTAGCGGGTAACGCCCGTCGTGGGTAACCATAGAGGTGCGAGCAGAGACGCCACAGAACGAAAGCGATGTGGGCGATCTTCGCAAGAGGATCGTAGTCCCGCGCAAGCGGGGGTGAAACGGCTAAATCCTTACCCGAGTGCAAGGCCGTACCCAATGCTCCGCATTGGACATTGCAATATTTAAATATTTAAATGTCCAACGCGGAGCGTTGGGGGTGCCGCTCGAGCCGTTCGGCAACGGACGGCCCAGATAAATTACTGCTGCTCCGTCCGAAGAGGACGGGGAACAGAATTCGGCTTATCGATACAGGGTTCATGAAAAGTCCGCCGCGAATACGGCGGACTTTTCATTCCCGTTTTTTTGATTGCCACTCATCGGCAAATGCTATACGGTAGGGGCATGTCGAATTTTTGGGCGAAACTCCCCAAGCCATTCTTCTGTCTTGCCCCGCTTGCCGACGTCACCGACGCGGCTTTTCGCCGTATCATCGCAAAGTACGGCAAACCCGACGTGCTGTGGACGGAGTTCGTTTCCGTTGACGGTCTTTGCTCGCCCGGACGCGAGGTTCTCCTGCGCGATTTCATGTACACCGAAAGCGAGCGTCCGATCGTGGCGCAGATCTTCGGCTCGAAACCTGATAATTTCTTCAAAGTTGCCGAGCTTATCAAGGAACTCGGTTTTGACGGCATCGATATCAACATGGGTTGTCCCGATAAGAATGTTGAGCGGCAAGGCGGCGGTGCGGCAATGATCAAGAGTCCCGAGCTTGCGGTCGAGGTCATTCGTGCGACACAAGAAGGCGGCGGCGGGCTTCCTGTTTCAATCAAAACGCGCGTCGGGTTCAATAAGGTCGAGCTTGAAACATGGATCCCCAAATTACTCGAAACAAAACCCCCGGCGATCACTATTCACGCGCGCACGCGCAAAGAAATGTCCAACGTTCCGGCGCGCTGGGGACACGTCAAAGAAGTCGTTGCAATGGCAAAAGGGTCGGGGACGCTTATCATCGGAAACGGCGATGTGAAGGATCTTGTCGACGCCAAGACGAAGGCCGCGGAGAGCGGCGCCGACGGTGTCATGCTCGGCCGCGCGATATTCGGCAATCCTTGGTTGTTTGCCGGTCTGTCCGGACGTACGAGGTCGGACCTTGAGATTTCGGAACTAAGGTCCGACCTCGTACGTCAGCCGACCACCGAAGAAAAGCTCCGCGTGATGGTCGAACACACCAAGCTCTTCCACGAACTCCTGGGCGACGTCAAGAACTTTGCCGTCATGAAGAAGCATTTTAAAGCGTACGTGAACGGCTGGGGTGGTGCGAAAGAACTCCGCATGAAACTGATGGAGACTGAAACTCCCGAGGAGGTCGAGGGCATCGTGGAGGAGTTCCTTTCACGCTGAGCTTTGCTCCACTTGTTTACGTTCTGTAGGAGCGGTATAATTCCCTGTACCCATGGACGAATTCTTCAAGATGGACATCTTCTTCGTGGTCGCCACGGCCGCCGTTTTTCTCGGCATGGTACTCTGTGCGGTCGCCATGCTCTATATCATCAAGATATTAAAGAACATCGACCATATCACGGAAAATGTTTCCGAAGAGAGCGACGAAATGCGCGGCGACATCGCGATTTTGCGCAGTAAGATCCGCCAAGAAGGAGTGAAGTTCCGCCATTTCAGCGAATTCTTTACGAACTTCGTCTCGCGCAGGAAGTCGCGCAAAAAGACCTGAAGATACAAGGCGGAACTTTACGAGAGATCAATTATTAGTTACCAATTTTTTATGGCAAAGTCGAACAAAAAGAAGATCGCGGTGGGCGTCGGTTTGAGTCTCGCAGCGGCGGCCGCTGCAGCAGGAGCCGGATATTATTTCTACGGCAGTAAACATGCGGCGGGCAACAGGAAGCGCGCTGCGGCATGGGCGGAAGACTTCAAGGCCGATGTGGTGGCGAAGACAAAGAAGTTGAAGAAGTTCGATGAGCGCGCTTATCGCGTAGCCGTTGACGAGGCCATGAAGGCGTACGCGAATGTACGCACGATCGACAAAAAGGATCTGGCGAGGGCTGCCGCGGAACTCAAAGGGAATTGGCAGGCCATCGCGCGCGAGGCGAAGCGCGTTGCGAAAGCGGACAAGAGGATCGTTCACCGCGAGGTGAAAAAGGCGGTCCGCACGGTGAAGCGCGTTATTCCCCGTAAACTCGGAAAGAAGAAGAAATCCTAATATGGGAGGTTGCGGAGGACACTGTCGATGCGGGAACGAGCCTGCGAATAAAGAAGGGGAACTTTGCGCTACACCGAAAGGAGGTGTCGCGCTCGACGCAAACGGCAAATGCCCGTGCGGGAAATCGGCGGAAGAATGTTGCCTGTCCCCGTCGTCTGCGCAAGGGGGCCACAGCGCCGTACTCAAAAAAGCAAAGCCCGATGACAACCCCGCCGTAGGTGAATTGTGCGAGGCGCATGGTTTGGCGCATTTGTGCGGATAACGGTTGGGCACAAACACCGTTTGTTGCGAGGAGGGTTCTCGCAAATACGAGGTCCGACCTTGGGACTGGTTCTTAAGGTCGGACCTCGTATTTGAGCATTCCTTTCGGAAGTATCCGCTAATTTTGTTATACTACGGCCATGAGCGAACTCGCCCTCTATCGCAAATACCGCCCAAAGAAATTCGCCGATGTGCTCGGGCAGGAGGAAGCCGTCTCCGTTCTCGAGCGCTCGATCGAAAGCAAAAATTTCGGGCACGCCTACCTTTTCTCGGGGGGGCGCGGGACGGGGAAGACGACCGTAGCGCGCATTTTCTCCGCGGCGATCGGATGCAAGCCGACGGATCTTATCGAAATGGACGCCGCATCGAATCGCGGCATCGACGACGTACGCGCACTGCGCGAGGCGGTGCGGACGATGCCCTTCGAATCGCCCTACAAGGTGTACATCATCGACGAGGCGCACATGCTCACCAAAGAGGCGTGGAACGCGCTCTTAAAGACGCTGGAAGAGCCGCCCGCGCACGTTGTCTTTATCATGGCGACGACGGACCGCGAGAAAGTGCCCGATACGATCATCTCGCGCTGTCAGAGTTTTGTTTTCCGTCAGCCCAACTTCGACGAGTTGAAAAAATTTGCGATCGAAGTGGCCAAAAAAGAGAAAGTGAAACTCGACGGTCCATCGGGCGAGATCATCGCCATGTTCGGCGACGGTTCCTATCGCGACACGCTCTCGGTTCTCGAGAAGGTACTTGCGCGGGCAAAAGAGGGGGCGATCGATATCGACACGGTGTCGCGTGTTGTCGGAGCGCCGGCCCACGATCTGGTGAACCGTGTCTTGCGGTCGATCGACTCCGGAGACCTCGCCGACGGACTCTCCGCCGTGCGCGAGGCAGGTGAGGAGCACGTCGACATGAAGGCCTACCTCAAACTCATCCTCCAGAAGCTTCGCGCCGTCCTCTTGCTCCGGTATGCGCCCGATTTTGCGAAGGAATTCACCGACGAATTCACCCCCGACGACCTTGCGCTCATTCGCTTACTTGCGGGCGCAGAGGGAAAGAAGATCAACTCGGATGTGCTCTACGAATTTCTCGAGGCATCGCGGCGGATAGGATGGAGCGCGGTGCCCTCGCTTCCCATCGAGCTCGCGCTCATCAAGGTGGCTGGTGAACCCAAGGCCTAACCCCGTATGCGTCTTTCAACGGAAGAGCGGAGAACCATTGCCGGTTTTCTTAAAAAAATTGCGACAAGGCGCAAGCGCGATACCCGGTTGCGCGTCATGGGGTTTCCGACCCTCTTCCGACTCTCTGTGGAGGAAGAAAAAGTGTTGCTCAAAAAATTTCTTGCACTTGATCCCCGCATCTACGGCTTTAAGGGAGTGCGTTACGGCGCGGCCGCTTCGTCGGTGAATTTGGTCATGATACGAAAGGAGCACATTCCGAAGACAAGGAGATATTTTTCCGGCGGCACCCACTTTCTTCCGCGGGGAGTGTTCGGTGCATATCAAAAAATGAACCTCGCGATGACCCGTGACATCGGACGAAGAGTTTTCGTCCTCTCCGGCTATCGCTCTCCGGCGTATCAGCTTGTCGTTTTTCTCGAGACGCTCACGGAGCGGAAATTCGATCTCAAGAGAACGGCCAAGCACGTTGCGCTCCCAGGCTATAGCGAACACGGCGCACCCAAGCGGCAGGCGATCGACTTCACGACGCGCGACCTCGGAGAAAAAGGCGCCGACGACCCGGCCTTTGAGCGCACCCAAGAATATCGATGGCTTGCGAAACATGCGCGCAAGTTCGGCTTTTTTCTTTCTTATCCGCGCGGTAACCGTTGGGGCGTGGTTTTCGAACCATGGCATTGGCATTATCGCGGAAATACAAGGTGAGCAGTACAAGGTGGAACCTTGGGGGATTGATTCTTAAGGTTCCTCCTTGTACTGTTTGTCGGAAACATATGGCAAAATATTTTGACGAAGCGGAATTGGCGAACACCCTCACGCGGGCGGATTGGTATCTTGACCTGTTTTTGAAATACGGAGAGTTAGCGAAAAATCACGAAGCCGTGGAGGAATTCTACGCGTTCATTGAACAGAGGCTTGCGGCGGGTGCGGTCCTACTCGGGAAGTCGGGCCCTGATTGGGATCGCGAAAGAAGACCGGTCGATACGGTCGTCGTTCACCACACGCACTGTCCGCCGGGGATCACACGCGAACGGCTCTCCGCGATGCATCTCGTTCGCCTCTATGCGGCGAATTATGCTTCGCCCGCGCCGAGCGATTATCATAAGCAAGGCGATGCGATTTTCTC
>MHLS01000064.1:5100-36471 GCA_001819095.1 Candidatus Lloydbacteria bacterium RIFCSPLOWO2_02_FULL_54_12 | reverse complement strand
GAAGTGGTGCGGGAGCCGGGATGTTCGTGGGAGGTGGCGGAGTGGGCGTCAGGGGGACGGATACCGCTGCGGGAGGAACGACCGCGGACGCCACGGAGGGGGCGCGAGCCGGTGCCGGCGCCTTGGGTGCCTCTGCCGGCTTCGAGGCGGTGGTCGAAAGGTAGCGTTGCATGATGGCGTCGTCGACCAACTTTCGGTCACGGCCGAACTTGAGATACGAGAGATTCTTCATTTGTTCGACGATCTCCGGATGGCCCGCGGGCGGCGGCAACATTTCCAAATTGAAAGGCGAGACGGGTTTGCCGTGGATGAGTATCTTCGCATAGGCGTTGCGATTCTCGATCTTCATGATATCCGACGCCTTGAAGATCGGTGCGAATTGTGATTCCAAAAATTCCGCGTCCTCGGTCCCCACACGAAAGACGATCATGTTTCCCACGTTCCCGAATACCGCCGCCTTGATGTCCTCGGGAAGCTGGGCGATGAATTGATGGGCAAGGTTGAGCGAGAGGCCGTATTTGCGCGCCTCGGAGAGGATGGCGGAAATGGACGGTGTCGCGATATTCTGAAACTCGTCGACGTACAGATAAAAGTCGGGGAGTTCTTTCCCGAAGGAATCAACGCGGGACATCGCCGCCATGAGGAACTTGCCGATGATGATGAGCCCGATCAGGTTCGCATTCATCTCGCCGAGCTTGCCTTTCGCGAGATTCACCAGAAGGATCTTCTTGTTATCCATGATGTCCCGAAAATTGAACGAAGACTGCTCCTGCGCGATGATCGGGCGCATCACATCGTTCGAGATGAAAACGTCGAACTTATTCGTGATATACGGGATCATGTTCTGAAGACCGGACTCACCGGAAGTTTTGGTGGCGATATCACGCCAAAACTGCACCACAATAGGGTTCTTACAGCGCGAGAGTTTGAGGTTGCGGAACGCCGGATCCGCCAAAACACGCGGGATCTCGAGTAGTGTATTCCCTGTTTCGGGATCTTCCATCACGAGCATGGTGGCATTCCTGAAATATTGCTCAAATGCAGGGCCCATCGATTCTGGGCTCGACGAATAGAGCTTCTTGAAGATCGCGAGCATTTCGTTGACGACGAAGATCTTTTGCTCTGGGTGGTTGATATCGTACTCAAGCATGTTGAGCGCGAGCGGGCGGGCCGTGTATGACGGGTCGAAATAGATGACATCCTCGATGCGCTCTTTGGGAACTGCGGCAAGCACGTCCTGCACATCGGACCCATGGGGGTCGATGAAACACGTTCCGTTTCCGGCCAGAATGTCCTGAACAGCCAAGTTCTTGAGGAATACCGACTTACCGGTACCCGTCTGTCCGATGGTATAGAGATGGCGCAGTCGGTCGGGCTTCGTGAGCCGCACTTCGCGTGACTCGCCGCGATATTTATTCACCCCGATTAGCGTTCCCTCGGAGGGGAGGTCGGAGGGGGCCGGAGCGGACGACGCCTTCACGGTCTTCAGTTGCGGCGCCTCATGCTGGGCGATCGTAACGGGCAGATGGTAGATTGTCGCGAGCTCCTTGGTGTTTAGGACCAAAGCATCACTCCCGTCGTTCTCCCTGAACGTAAAATTGTGGAGGAGCTCCTGTAGTTTGCCTTTCTCAACGTGGACGAATTTCACTCCTCCCCCATGCGGGCGGTTGAATTGGCTGAATGCCGCCTCGATCGACGTGCGGATGGCCTCCGCGCGCTCCCGCGAGGGGCCCGAAACCACGATGCGCATATTCGTACGCACAATGGGCGACTCCAATTTTTCGTCGATCAGCGTGATCGCCTTTTCGACCGCATCGCGCTTCGACTGATCAGGTTCGGCCTCTTTCACGCCGCTCTTGGCCGGACTGGAAAAGAAATCGCCTATCGATTTGACCACCGTGCCGCCCGTGGAGAGCGGAATGTCGATGGCGCGGGAAATCGCAACCCCCTGCCTCATCTGCCGCACCGCATTCTTCATTTTTCCCGCCAACTTGTCCTGGTCGGGGTACATGACGAGTTGTATCGCCGCGCCCTCTCCGTCGCGTTCGATCTTGGTGAACGAATTGAGTATCGTGGTCAACGGGTCCTTGCCCGCATCGTCGGCAAATTGGATCGGGTAGACAAAATTCGACGACGGTGCGACGCTCGAAGCGACCGCAACGCCGAATTCATTGAAAATATTATAGTCTTTAAGACACTCTTCCACCTTCGCCGTCGGGAATGAGCCGAGCAACTGCTGTATGAAAAGATCTTTCATCTCTTGGCGCACGCCGATATAGAAAACGATGTCATTGGAAAAATTCGAAAGGACCAACTCAAGGGACACGGGCCCGAAATTCGTCACCGAGGCGCCTTCTGCCGGAATGACGCCGATGAAGAACCGCTCCATCGCAAGAATGACCTCTTTGAACGTCGACTCTCGCGAACCCTCCTGTGCACCCATGTAAGGGAGCGTCACCTCGTAGAGCGTCGTACGGAGTAGCGCGGAAAGTTCCCGCTCCTTGTCGAGACCCGGAACAAGGCCTCCCGTTTTCACGTACTCGACAAGAACGCCGTGGAAATCGTCTTCAATGTGCGGATTATTCTGCGCGCCGACGATCTTGAGCGCATTCAAGATCCCCTTTTCGGCCAAGATCTTATAGAGCTCGCGCATCTTTTCCCTGTGGGAGAGAGTGCTCAAGCGCTCAACGGCATGTTCGAACTGCGGATTCTCAATAATGAGATGTTCGGCAAGGACCTCCTCGGGAACTTTTTTCCCGTACTCGATAACCTCCCGCGAAACGACGGCTTTCGGATGCGGCGGCTCCCCACTCGGTTGGAGTTCCCGCTCCTTCTCTATCACCCGCTCGCGCAGGTACTTGAGTTCCTCTTCAGTAGAGGAAAACTTCGGTAGCTCGAAACGGTTATTTCCTTGAGTTTGTTCCATCCCGTTAGAGGTAGGACGCGAACCTCCTTGTCCGCGTTGCCGACCGCTTAGTTTCAGTAATAGTGAACGATTTCATGCTGTTGATGTTTCTGTTCGGATCCGCGACCTCAAACGGGACCATCCCGTTTATTATAGCAAAAACGCTCCGAACGCGTCGGGGAACCTAGGAGTAGATCTCCTCCTTCTTCTCCCTCAACATCCGCGAAAAAACGTCGAAAAAGTCGAGGACAAGTTTGAAGGGAAGCTCGATAAAGAAATCGAGGAATATGGCGACGATATTCAACCGTTCGAATTTGGTCACAAGCCAGCGCCCCGAAGAGACCAAGGGGAGCGCCGCGAGCTCGGCGAGCGAGCGGAAGAAGCCCTCGTGTCCGCCCATGAGCTCCATGCGCCGCGCGGTATAGCGTATACGAAACCCGAAATACACCACTAAAACGAGGAAAAGGAGGAAAGATGCGATGTCGATGCTGTGGAAGTTGAGCTTCTCCAATAGCGCGATGATGCCCACAAAAAGACCTGAAAGAATGACAACATAGAACGCAAGTGCGATGTCGCCCAATATTCCCCACGACTTTGTGCGCACGACAATCGTCGGAAATTCTTTTCCGTATACCAAGGCGCCGATAAGGCGGACCAGCCGTTCCGTATTTTCTTTTGCCGGAGGAAAAATCCCGCGGGTAATGAAGAAAAGCAGTAACGGATGGAACAGGAGGTTGATCCCGAGCGAGAGCGGCTCGATCCCTCCCGCACGCAACGCCGAAAGGTAGAGCGACTCCGCCAAAAAGATGACGAGTGCTTTGGTGAGGAAGATATAGAGAAGCGCGCGCCACGACCGGCGGCGGGCGCGGTCGATATCGCGCCGATACATGAGCGCTATCGTTTCCCGCACGTAGCGGTCGAACTGCGCTGGGTCCTTCATCACGGTCTCCAATCCGAAACGATAGCGTTTGACCAGTCCGTAGATTACCGTCATCGCAACGGCATGGTTGTGCGTGCGATGGACAAGCCGGTCGATGAACGGGTCGTCGAGCAGTGTTTCGGTGCGAGTGACGAAACGGGCGAACACTTCCGCCAATTGGGTCGCGCTCTCGCGGTCGACATGCTCCCAATGCGGATACTCCAAGGTCCACAGCTTGTAAACAGAAAGCGACCTGTCGGCGCCGAACATGCTCCGCCACGCGGAAAGATAGAAGAGTTTTGCTTTGGCGTCCTCGGAACATTGCGGGACATCGCCGTGGATCGACTCCGAGAGGATGCGCGCAAGGGTCGTCACGACCGCCTCCTCGTTGTACGTCGAATAGAGGCGGTCCTCCACTGCGCCGGAAACGATGTCGAGAAGGTAGATGCGCAGTCGCAGGAATTCCGGAACGGTCACCGTCCGCTCGACCGCGCGCGAAAGCGCAATGAACCCCGCGATCGACCTCTCTACTTCCTCCACCACGAGCGCGGACACGCGCCTGCGCGGAAGATGTCCGCCGCGATAGAGCTCCGCAATGAGCGTCTGTGCAATGATCTTCGGATCTCCCGAAAGCCAGCCGACACGCTTAACGACGCGCCGGATCGCGTGCCGACGGAGGAAATGTTCTTCTTTATTGTCGACGGCGCCACGAACCTTCTCGTAGAGTGCTCCCGCGCGATCAGAGATTCTGCTCAAGAAGTACGGTTCTTGGTGCTGCGCAGGGTGCGCCTCTTCGGCGTCGGACGCCGCGCGGCCGAGATACGCGACAAGATCTTCTATGGGGGGCGAGAGCGTTTCCTTTGACTCGAAATTCATCCCCTCATTATACCTCCGATAGGCCCTAGGTTATTTGGGTCAGTATTAGAGCCCCGTTTTTGGTGACCACGATAGTGTGTTCGAAATGCGCCGATACGCTTCCGTCCTTCGAAACGACGGTGTACCCGTCGGGCATCATGCGGATATCTTCCTTCCCGAGCAAAAACATCGGCTCTAGTGCGAGCACCATCCCCTCCTTTAAGATCGGGCCTGTCCCTTTTTTGCCGTAGTTTGGAACATAAGGGTCCTCGTGGACATGATGGCCGACGCCGTGGCCGCCCAACTCGCGCACAATGCCGTAGCCCTCTCCCTTCGCCACACGCTCGATCGCCGCGCCGATATCGCCGATGTGGCCGCCGACCCGTATTGCCTTAATCCCCTCATTGAGTGCACGCTCCGTCTCTTTGACCAAGCGCAGTACATCGGAAGAAACCTTGCCGACGGGGACGGTGAGGGCGGCATCTGTGATCATTCCTTCGTGGGAAAGACCGAGATCGATCGAGACCACATCACCATCCTTAATGATGCGCTCATCGCTCGGAATCCCGTGAACGATCTCGTCATTGAGCGAAACGCAAAGCGATGCGGGAAAGGGCGTCTTCGCGCCGCGCGGAGTGTAATTCAAGAAGGGGGGCACATCACCTCCGGCACGAATAAGCTTCTCCGCGAGCGCGTCGAGTGCTTTGGTGCTCACGCCCGGCGCGATTGCTCGCTTGAGCCCCTGAAGTACGCGCGCAAGCCGACTCCCCGATTCGCGCAGTCGTATGATCTCTTCGGCCGTTTTTATCTTCGCCATGGATAGATACTAGCACAAGAAAAGAAGGACGGTCGACACGTGGCGTCCGCCTAAGAAAATCGTTGCTTATCTATTTGACGGTGGATTCAATATCTTCGATGTCCTTTCCCGTCTTTTCATAAACCTCGGCCAAGCGCAGGAGGTCGTCGCCGGAACGTTGATAGGCCGCTTCGATCGTCGGGAGATCCTTCTTCCGATACGCTTTTTCCAGTGCGTCGACGTCGTCCTCCTCTTTGACGAGCGCCTCCCCCATTTTGGCGATATCGTCTCCGAGTTTTCCATAAACACCCTCAAGAAGATCGAGGTCCTTTCCTGTGTCACGGAGAAGGCGGTTGTTCTTCGACTCGAATGCAAGGAGGAGCGCAATACCTTCGTGGTCGTCGGGGTGCGTCCTTTCATATAACTGGCGGAAAGCGACGAAGTCCTTGATGAAACAATGTCCACCCGCTCCGCGACCCTCCTTGCCGCCCATGTGTGAATATTGATGCACCGGCTGCATGTGCGAAGTGCCGATACGCGGGTCCGCCTTCATATTCTCGGCTAAGACGTCCCAGCGCGCGCCATGGAGGCGCGCAAGGTCATACATGATGTTCATGAAGACCACTTTTGCGTAAAGAAAATTGTTCCCGCCGTATTTCGTGAGTTCCGCTTCGGGCGCTTTGCAGATGCTCCGATAGGGCGACTTGGGAAGTACCGACATGACGGTCTCCGCCTGCTCAAGCCAGAGCGGATCCTCGAAACAATCGCTCGGTACACCGACGATATTGCGGTCGGGATAATCGATGTCGTGTCGCACAGACGTTTCGCGGAGGAATTCCGGAGAGTGGAGAACGAAGATGTCCGGATATTTCTTCGCAAGGTCGTCGGTCGTTCCCGGAAGTATGGTCGACTTGATGACCGCGATCTTTCCTTTGCCGACGTTCCCGATGACACCGCGAAGGATGCGGTCGTCGAAGCCCTCCGGCGTCGACGGTGTCGGTACGGCAATGAAGACGATATCGCATTCCCCCACTTTGTCTTTGTTCGCGGTGTAGGGCTCTTCTTTCGCATAGCGTACGGTCGAAAAACCGCGCTCCTCGAAGTGATCCGCGAGGTTCTTCCCTATCCACCCCTGCCCGATGAAGCCGATCGTTTTTCCCATGGAAATGATAACGAAAGAAAAATAAAAAAGTGGTATTTCAGAGCGACTGCATCAAGACGCTTGCCAACTTCTTCGGATCGTGTCGTATCAGTGTGCGCCGCAGAAGATCCTTCTTCGCGGTCTTGGCGATCTCATCCGCTAGGAGATTCGCCCCGACAAGTCTGAAACCTTCTTTGAAACATTCAGAGCTCGTCTCGACCGGCGAACCTTCGTCGGCATATTTGCGCAAGAGGGCCTGCGTCGGCTTCTTCGTATTATAGATCACCGCGTCAAAGACCCGCTTCTTGCCGATGACGGACTCCAGCGCGCGTACATAATCGGAGACGCAAAAATCGTCGGTGTGCCCGTTCTTGTTCATCAGGTTCGCAACGTAGACCTTTTTTGCCTTTGAAGCAACGAGGGCGCGGCCGATCCCGTCGACAAGGAAATTCGGTATGAGTGATGCGTAGAGATTCCCCGGCCCCACGACGACGAGGTCGGCATCCTCGATCGCATCAATCGCTTTCTTGTTCGCCTTCGCCTTCGGTTTGAGATAGATCTTTTTGATGCCGAAGCGCGAGACGAGCTGGTAGTCGGAAAGCGCGGACTCGCCCTCGAGCACCTTCCCGTTCTTCAGTTCCGCGATGAGGCCGACCTTAGAGAGCGTGACCGGTATGACGCGCCCGCGGATGTTTAGGAGACGCCCCGCGACATCAAGTGCCTGATCCAAAGAGCCCGTCACTTGCTCCAGTGTCGAGATGAAGATATTGCCGAAATTATGTCCCGCGAGTTCGCCGCTATCGAAGCGATGGTTGAAGAGTTTGCGCATGACCTCTCCCGCCTCGGAAAGCGCGACAAGGCACTGACGGAGATCACCGGGCGGAAGAACGCCGAACTCGTCGCGCAAGCGCCCCGTCGAGCCGCCGTCATCCGCCATCGTGACCACCGCCGCGAGGTCAACGGGATAGTACTTCAGACCCGAAAGCACGGTAAAAGTCCCGGTGCCGCCCCCGATAACAACGATCTTCTTATTGGTGTGTAATACCCCGCGACTCTGTCGCGGGGATACATTAAAGTCAGCATCGGCGGCGGCCGATTCCTCTTCCAAAAAAACACCCCCGGTACCGCGTGCCGAATACCCCGTCGGCTTGCCGCGAGGTAAGGACACGCGGTGTGTTTTATTCGCCAAGCGTGCGAGCGGGGCAGGAACGGCTTCGTTCTCACTCCCGAGCGAGCGGCGCGAAAAAGAGATCTTCTGATTAAGTTTTGCCTTGTTTTTCCCCATGAAGTAAGGTGTTCTCCCAGCTTGTTTTGTATAGTATGAGCGTTTCTGCCTTTGTGGCAAGTCTTTTCACCGCTCCGTTGCCGCTCCCCGCAAGGGAGAGCGCAAGCGTGTGATTATCCAACAACTGTCCGATTGCATGCGCAAGGGCCTTTTCGTCATTCACCGGAACGACGAGACCTGACTCCTCATGCTTCACGACTTCTCCGGCACATCCCACGTCGGTCATCACGACCGGAGCACCCGAAGCCAAGGCTTCGATTACCGCAAGACCCCACCCTTCATAGAGCGACGGCTGCACATAGACATCACAGGTCTTATAGTAAGTCGCGACGTCGCGCGCCCAAGGAAGGATCTTGACGCAATCATCGAGCGAAAGCGAGCGGGCGAGCGAAAGCAGACGTTCACGCTCGGCACCGCTTCCGATAATGAGGAGGAGCGCGTCGGGATGCGCTCTGTGCACGATAGCGAACGCGCGAATGAGCCCGCGAAAATTCTTCTCGGGTTCAAGGCGGCCGATCGAGAGCACCACCTTTCCGTACGCCGGATAAGTGCGACGCGGATCAAAGGCGGGTTTTGCGCCGAAGAAATATTCCGTGTCAACGTAGATGGGTATCTTCGTGACGCGCTCGCGGGGGATCCCAAGCCCCAAGACGCGCTTCTCCACGCGCTCGGAAACGACACGGATCCCGTCGGCGTGCTTCAAGAGAAATAGTCCCAGCAAAAAACGGACGCGGTTCAAGATGTGCCCCCTTCTCCACGCCTCGCTCCACGGATCGGTATGCAGTTGCACGTGAAACGGTGCTCGGAACTTTCGCGCAAGGAGATACCCCACCACGCCGACCTCGAACGGGTCCTGCGTCGTTACGAGCCACCGCGACGTATGGCGGCCGGCCCGGAGGATCTCGACGCCGAGACGGTAAGCGTCAACAATATACGCGAGCCGGTTAACCGAGGAGGTGGGGTAGACCGTAACGTGCTTTCCGAAGTGTCTCCTGTCGAACGCATCCTTTTTCTTCGTCAAGACGACCACATGCATCCCCGAAACGAGTGAGGCCTGTTCCGTGAGCCGTCGGCGCACCGGAGACTCCTCGTCAAATACCGCGCGGTCGGTTGAAAACATGAGAATATTCATCCCGTTAGAGATTATTCAGTTTCGTAAAACATACTCCGTAAATTTTTCTTCTCGTTAATATTTCATGCATAGTAAAGTTTTTGGTTCGGAAGTGCGCTACGCACTTCCTATCTCTAACGGGATTCATCCCGTCGTCTTTACTCCGTTTAATACCGCGAGCGTTTCCTTTACCATGCGCTCCACGGTGAAATTCGCAGCGAACTGTTTGCCGTTCTCCGACATTTCCCGCGCACGACCCGTGTTCGTGAGGACCTCGGTGGCCGCACGAAGAAGTGCAACGGTGTCATTATAACCCACAAGCACTCCCGTGACGCCCTGCTCAATTACCTCCCTATTGCCGCCCGCCGATGTTGACACGATCGGCGTCCCGACGGAAAGCACTTCAAGCAATTGGTGCGAAAATCCTTCATAGCCGGTATTGAGAACGAAGCAATCGGCGGCGTAAATTTGCTCGGTCAGCTTCTCGCGCGGCATGTCCCCAAGGAGCGTCACCGCGTCGCCAAGACCGAGCTCACTCACCTTCGTTTTCAACTCCGAAAAGAGCGGCCCCGACCCCGCAATATAGAGCTTACAGCCCGGATGCCGTTTTCGGATCTCCGGCATGAGGCCAACGAGCGGTCCGAACCCTTTCCACGGAACAAGACGCCCGGCGGAAAAAAGAGTCGGGCCGCTCCACCCTAGACGCTTGCGCACCTCATCGCGCGGGGGAAAAGTCGGAACTCCCGCGAATGCATTATAGACGACCACGATCTTCTCGGGGGAGACTCCCCATTTGGCTATGACCTCCTTGAGATACTTGCTCGGGACAATCACGCGCTCAGCATGCGAAGCAACGAAGTACTGGACGGCGCGCAAGAGACGCACCTGTGCCAAGAGTTTGCCCGGGGGGAGCGTGACGAACTCGTCCAAATTCTCTTGCACACCAAAGCGCTGTTTCCCCTGCTCCCATGCATAGTCACCGGCAACGCGCACGATGAATTTTTTTCCGCGCAGGAGTGCAACAAGCGCGGAGGGGAGTCCGACCGAAACGGGGTCGAGCGCAAGAAGCATGTCAACGCCGAAGAGCGCACGGAAGAGTTTCCACGCATAGACGATATGGGCGAGTCCCTTCGGCAAGTGACGCACGACGTGAAATGAGACGACGGAAACCGTCACACCCTGTTTCGGCAGTTCGTCCTCGAGTATCTTCGCGTACGTCGCAGGGCCGCCGATATCCGGCGGGTAGAGCGGTGTGGCGATGAGGATCTTCATATCACAAATAGTAACAATTTTGGGGTGCAAAAGGTGATGCCGAGTGGTGGGTAAAAGGTTGCCCGCAATACAAGGTGGAACCTTAAGAATTACTCCCCAAGGTTCCACCTTGTATTGCGGGTGAGAAAAGGGGCGCAAACACCTTTTCGCGCATATTTTTTGCGATAAGGTCCCAATCATACTCTCCTATCACCATGCGCCGCGCGTTCGCGACACAGCGTTCGCGAAGCTCGGTGTTCTCAAGGAATTCCTTGAGCGCCCGCGCCGTATCTTCAGGATCTTCAACGTTCGCAAAGAGACCCGTCGGTTCCTTGTCGGGATTTTGTTTCGGGTCGAACAGAAAGTCGGTGATACCGCCGACCGGCGTCGCTACGACGGGAATGCTCGCCGCCATCGCCTCGACGAACGAATTCCCCATGCCTTCGGAACGCGACGGGCGCGTGAAGACGTCGGAGATCCGAAGATACTTCGGAAGTTCCGCATGACCGATCTGCCCCAAGAACAGCACCCGCTCGGCAACACCCTCGTCCTTCGCAAGCTTCTTGAGTTCGTCCTCGTCGGGACCGATACCGAGCACGAGGAACTTCGTATCAGCGGACAGGAATTTCATCGCACGGATCACGATGTCGACCGCATTTTTCTTGACCAGACGCGACGTGGTGATGATATATTTTTCGCCCTGTTTTTTACCGAGTTTTTGCCGAAGCGCCTCAAGCTCTTCGGGTGAGAATGTCTGCAAAAAGCGTTTTGTATCAACGGCATTGGGAACAAGAACGATGGGCGCGGTCGCACCCATCCGTCTCGCCCAAGCACCGAGAAAGCTCGAAATGACCTGTATGATATCGGCCTTGCGGAACGCGCGGACGAAGAGCGGCCAGAACGGGAGCATCTTTCTTTCAATATATTCCGGCGGATCACCCTCCTGAAGCGTAAGCACAAAAGGGACCTTGGGGTGGAACAGGTTGAACAAAGCCACCGGCGCACCGCAGGAATGCGCCATCATTGCCCAGACTGCGTCAAATTTTTCCTTGCGATGAAGGCGTGCCGCTAGAACGCCGCCCCAGATCTGCCACAGTACTTTCATATAGTGGAGGGGGAACTTCCGCAGGTCCCCCATGTCGGGGTCCTTGGTCGTAAAACCGACACGATGGACAAAAACATTTCCCTCTTTCGAAAGCCGAGGGAGGTTCCGGTCGAAACGAAGCGTGAGCACGTGGAACTCGATGTCGTCCGAGGCAATACGGTCGGTGATCTCTTTGATGGCGACTTCCGCGCCGCCGACATATTTCGGATAATAGGCCAGCGAAAAAATAAGTATCTTTTTGGGTAGACTTTGCGACATTGTCGTGATAGTAGAGGTAGTAGTCAAAAGAAGTTGGCCTCCGCATAAGGTGACTCAAGATACAAGGTGGAACCTTGAAGAATCAATTCCTAAGGTTCCACCTTGTATCTTACCTCACGCGGGGTCAATTCGTTCCTTCTATTATAGGAGAAAATGAGTGAAGAAGCCAACCATCCGTGCCATTTTCGTCGACTTCGGAAACGTCTGCGCAACCTTCGACATGAAGCGTTTCGTCAAGAACACCGAACGAGCTTTCGGGGTTTCGGCGGAAGAGATCCAAGACGTCCTTTTCATGAAAGCAAAGGACGGCGGCTACAAGGGGTATAGCCCGCTCTTCATGGCGTTCGAGTGCGGCGAGATCGGGCCGGTCGGATTCTTCCATGCACTGACGCACACGCTCCACTGTGAGGAACGCGTCGACTATGCCACCTTCGCGCGACTTTGGGTCGACGTTTTTGACCGCGAAAACGTCGAGTTGGACAAACTACTCGCCAAGCTTCCGCAGAAGAAGTATCTCCTCTCCAACACCAACACCCTCGTCCACGCACGACACATCTCCGGCTGTGCCATCGTGCGAAACCACTTCCCGACCCGTCCGGATCGCATTCTTTCGTATGAGGTCGGCGTGGTGAAACCGAACCCGCTCATCTACAAAGTTGCGCTCGCGCGAGCCGGGACGAAACCGGAGCAATCCCTCTTCCTCGACGACATGGAGGAGAACAGCGATGCGTGGCGCGAACTAGGCGGGGTCGGCGTCGTCTACCACGCCAAGAACGACCCCATCGCGAAATTGAAGAAAGAACTCCGCACGCTCGGCGTGCTCAAGTAAAAAAAACCGTCCCGACTACCTCTGGTAGCCGGGACTTTTTGCTAACGTTTCCAATCCGATGAAAACTTTTCACGCTGCATGCGCGCCGACTGAGTGGTGGTAAACTTCGCGTAACTCGTCGTGAAATTTGCTATCGTGTGGCGTTTGCCGGGTTCTTCGACGACCGTTTCGCCGACCGAGAGACTCGTGCCCGTCTGTTTGAGCGCAATGACGTCCGTCTCATCGAGAATGTCACTCTCAATCTCGGTAATCACACCCTCGTTGACGACGGAAACTTCGTGCACCGTTTCGTGTGTGTGAAATGGTTGGACGTGACCCGGGGGTATTTCCGTCACCACAATCTTGAGGGGGATTTCCTCTCCCGCGAATGTTTTGACGTCGCTAAAATAGTAACGGACCTCGCATCCCGCCGACCTTGCCGCCGAAATGACGGCCGCAAGGTCTGGGTCATCTGCAGCATACTTCACATATTGACCCGCTTCCCCCGTGCGCTTCTTCGAGTCAATGACCGCGACACCTGAGTGCCCCTTCTTTAGAACCTGCATCCTTCTCTCCTCTGTAACGGCCGATATTAGTCTGGTCAATACGTTACCACGTCTTTAAAAAATCACAAATTTTTGGTAAAACCAAAAGGTGCCGCCCAGCGCAGGAGAACTTGTACGAGCAAGTAACGGCAACACTAGAAAGTTTTTCCCTTCACGCGCTCCTCGGCCTTCTTGTATACGACCGAGCGGTGGAGGATCGCGAGAACGTAGACCGTTTCGCGCTCAATCCGAAAAACGACACGATAATCGCCGACACGAAGCTTGCGGTATCCGTGAAGGGACTGGCGAAGAGGTTTGCCGTAATTCTCGGGCGTGAGCGTGAGTTTGCTTTCTACCGCCCCCCGAACACGCTCTTTCCATGTGGGGGAAAGAGCCGGTATGTCATCGGCAACAACCTTCGAGTGATAGCGAACGGTAAATGTCACCGCCATGCTGTCTTGTGGGAGACAAACTTCGTTCGATCTTGATCACGCTCCTTTGCGATACTGTCGAGTACACGGTCCTCCTCGATCTCCAGTGCTTGACGAAGGAGCTCTGCGGCCTTTGTCGCATGAGGAACCTGGTCGCGCTTTGCGAGCGCAATCAGCGACTGCTCAACCTCATAACTCATGCTTACGTTGATGCGTGTTTTTGTTGTTGCCATAATAAAGTAAGTGTATCAAAAGTGTGCCACCTGTCAACTGTCGGGCAATTTACTGGGGTGAGCCAGAATGCCACGGGCGTAAGCCCGTGGATGAATGGCCACAACAATAAGTGTGTGCGGCGGCACACTCCTCTTCCAGAAAAACAACCCCGGTGCCGCCCGCGAAATGCCCCGCCCTTCTGGGCGGGGATAGACGGGCGGCATGTTTTACTTCGGCCGCCGAAGCTTCTTCTCCTGCTTGTTCAAAAGATCGCTGTAGGTGTAGCGCACTTTGTTCACCATGCTCTTGGTGTCCCCTTCGTGCGCCGTAATGCGCGCGGCGTGTTTCACGAGCTCCGCTCCTTCCGCAAGCGCGATGTTCGAGACGTAGATGCTGTCGCTCTCGCCCAAGACCATGCGATAGATCGGGGAAAGCAAGCGCGCCTTCATCCCCTTATGCATGAGCTCCTTGTCGTCGAGCGTCATAAGAAGATTCGTCTCTTTGTTCATGAGCTTAAAAAGGAGCGCCGCCATGCCGGAGTATGAGCCCATGATGGACCAGACAAAACGATATTGATGCACATCTTTCAGTTTCTGTGCCTTCAAAAGCCCGAGAAACGGGAGCATGTATTTGTCGAGCCAACTTCCCACACCGACACGATGGACGGTGTCGGTGCCCACTTCTTCGATCTCGGGAACACCCTTCCTGAATTTCGTCGTTACGATATGGAATTCCGTGTCGGGCATGAGTTTGGAAAGTTCGAAGAGCGCTTCCTCGGCCGGACCAAGGTCGGGATAATAGGTCGTGGCAAAAACGAGCACCTTTTTCTCCGGCCACTCCGTGCCGAGAAAATATTCGACGGTCTTTTTTAATCCCGCTTCAAGCGACACCTTCGGACTCCATCCGAGTTCCCGCTTGGCGAGCGCGATGTCCGGCGAACGGCGCTTCGGATCGTCGGTCGCGCTTTCGGCATGAACGATCTTGGACTGCGACTTGGTCAGTTTGACGATCGTCTCCGCAAGCTCCTGCATGGAGATCTCGCCCGGATTCCCGAGGTTGACGGGACCGACAAAGCCGTCCTTCTTCATCATAAGGTCGAGGCCGCGCACTAAGTCGTCGATGTACTGAAAACTTCTCGTCTGCGACCCGTCGCCGTAGATCACGAGCTCTTTCCCCGTGAGCGCATTCCTGATGAAATTGGTGACTGCGCGCCCGTCATTGGGGTCCATATTCGGCCCGTAGGTATTGAAAATGCGCACGATCCTGACGTCGACGCCGAACTCGCGATGATAATCCATACACAAAGTTTCCGCAACACGTTTGCCCTCATCGTAACACCCTCGCGGTCCGAGTGAGTTCACGTTGCCGCGATATGACTCTTTCTGCGGCGTTTCGAGCGGATCGCCGTACACCTCCGAAGTCGAGGTTTGGAGGACGCGAGCACCATCACGTTTCGCAAGCTCAAGCAAATTGATCATTCCGATTGTGTTCGTCTTTACCGTATGCACGGGGTTGAACTGGTAACTCGTATAGGAGCCGGCGCAGGCACAGTTAATGACCCAGTCGACACGCAAGGAAAGCTTGAGCGGTTGAATGATATCTTGGCGAATGAATTGAAAATTTGGGTTGCCGAAAAATCGCTCGATGTTCTTCGGCTTCCACGTCGTCTGCAAGTTATCGACGCAGATGACCCGATGTCCCTCACCGAGATACTTCGCGACCAAGTGCGAGCCGATGAACCCTGCACCACCCGCGATCAATATTGTTTTGTGGTTATTTGTCGTCATGTGTGGAAGCTATTGGTGACACTATAGTACAACACCCACAGATGACCAAAGGTGCCATTCGAGGCGAGTACAAGGTCGGACCTTAGGAACTGATGCTTCAAGGTCCGACCTTGTACTCACTCTTGATATCGAACGACCGTCTTGTGTGTTTAGTCATCCACGCTTTCGATGATATCCTCGATGATGACGTACTCGTCAGCGGGAACGGACTCGCGCTTCTCGCTCCGCACAATGAGATATCCCGCGATCGCGCAAGAGAGAACGCCGACCAAAAGAAAAAACCAGGTCATCTCTAAGGAAAGCGTACCGTAGAAAACGGCCGCCGCTTCTTCCGGAACTTGCTCCCACAATACCGTCTGGACGACGGCACTTCCCTCGGAAGTCGGCGTAGCGGCGAAGACGGTGTCCGCAGTGAACCCCGCACCACCTGCAATAAGGATAGTTTTTAGTGAAATGTTTTTTTCGGTCATATGAACAAGTGAACGTCAGTCTACCCTACGTAAGTGGTGCTGGGGTGAACGCCGCGAGAAGAAAGATCCGCCGTAATACCGTTTTGCTCATAACGTTCATGGTACCCAAGAATCGCGACCTGCAAAAGGCGTATGAAAACGGCGCACCAAGAGGGTGCGCCAAGTTTGTTTCAAACGGCCGGTTTGGGTGCTGCGCGGACCATTTCCGGCGGCAGTCCTTTGAGCACGTGTTCGCCGGTGAGATGCACGCGTGCGACCTTTTCGCCGCCTTTTTGGTGCGTGGGAACCTTGTACAGCGTGTCGAGGAAGATCTCCTCGCAAATGGTCTTGAGCCCGCGTGCTCCGGTCTTTTCCTTGATCGCCTTCCGCGCAATCTCGACGACCGCATCAGGCTCGCACACAAGTTCCGCACCTTCACACTCAAACGCAAGGGCAAACTGTTTCAGTATCGCGTTCTTGGGCGTCGTCAAGATGGTCCGGAGCGTGGCTTCATCCAGTTCGTCCAAAGTGGCGCGAACGGGAAGGCGCCCGACGAACTGGCGGTCCATGCCGAACATGACTAGCTCTTCCGGCGTCACATGGTGGATAAGCGACAAAGAGACGTGCGCCCTGTCTCCGATCAACACGTTGGCGCCGAATCCGATGCTTCCCTTGTCCTTATTCATGCGCTTCGCGACGAGCTTTTCGATACCTTCGAACGCGCCGCCCAAAATGAACAGGATATTGTGCGTACGCAGTTGTGCCGCACCCGGTGAATTTCCGCGTCCGCCCGCGGGAGGGATGTGGAGCGTCGTTCCCTCAAGGATCTTGAGGAGCGCCTGTTGCACTCCGCCGCCGCCGACATCGCGGACGACCGACGCGCTTTCCGTGCGCCCGAGCTTGTCCGCTTCGTCAAAATAGACAAGTCCGTACTCGGCCTTGGCCACATCGCCTTCGCAGGAATTGAGGAGGCTGAAGAAAACATCTTCGACGTTCCCGCCTACGTAGCCCGCTTCAGTGATCCGCGTGAGATCCTCCTCCGCGTACGGGACGTTCAGGATCTTGGCGAGCGTCTGCGCGAGAAAGGTCTTTCCCGAACCGGACGGTCCGATCAGGAGTACATTCGATTTCTCCATCTCCACGCCGTTGTGCGACTGCCCTCGGTCGGCCATGCGCAGGTAATGCCTGCGGGCGGCGACCGCGAGTTTTTTCTTCGCGTCACCCTGTCCGACCACATATTCGTCAAGCTTGGCAACGATCTCCTCCGGCGTCGGCAGATTCTGCGACGGCGGCGTCTTGCCGACCTGTATCTCGTCGCGAATGATGTCGTTGCAGAGTTCAATGCACTCGTCGCAAATGAAGACCGACGGTCCCGCGATGAGCTTTCTCACTTCGTGCTGGCTTTTGCCGCAGAAAGAGCAGTACAACAGCTTTCCTGTCGTCGTCTTGTCGACCATAAAAACCCCCGCCGATTGGCAAACAACCAACTATTCTCTATTTGTGATAGTAAAGAGTGTTTTCGGTCTTGTCAACACTTCCTTGGATCAGTCAGCAAGTACGCCGCGTAACACGTCTTCAGGGACCTCTTTCGGGGCTTGCACAGGCCGCGCATTGTCGAGGAGGGACGGCGTGGCGGCCGGTGATGAGGCAATGGGGGCCTTGTTGAAACTTTCCTTGCGTCTTTCGGGAATCGGCGGAGGGATATGCTCGACTTTCCTGTTGTCGTCCTTTGTTGCGAACGCCGCCTCGATAAGCGTCTTCAATGACGAGAGATTTTCCGTTGAAGGACCCTTATCTTTCTTTGCCTGCGACTTAAGCGTGGAGAGCGAGGCAGGACTTCGGTGTTCCGTCTCTAGTTCTCGCTTCGGAGGACGGGATGCATCTTCGGTGCGGCGGGGAGCTTGTACTTGTACACGCACTGTCTCCCCCTCCGGCACGCGCATCTTTTGGAGTTCGTCACGGAACGGTTGATGCATCGGCACGCTCGGCACCGATCCTCTACCCTGCTCCGGCGGAGTGCTCGGCGCAGAGTCATGGAGTTGCTCTCTGGCTCGGACGGGCGGCATATCGCGTTCCACGGGCGGCGCAGAGCGCGGGGCGGACGGAAGAACTGCAACGGGACGGGCTCGTTCCGGAGCTACAGAAAGAACACTCTCCTGAAGGATTTCCTGCTGTGGTAAAGGTGCTTGCGTTTGTACAAAAGCTCCGGTCGGACGCATGGGGACGGCGGGGCGGATCGGCGCGACCGGAGCGTAAGGAGCACTTGCTCCGTATTGAGGCCGTGCAAAGCGCGGGTCTGCGAGGGGGCCGCCACGCATAGCGGATTCACCCGGGCGCATGGGGCGCATTCCGGGTGCGTACTTGCGCGTCTCCGGCACTGGAAGCGCATTCGGGTCGCGGGGTGGCTCGGGAATCGGTTCGTGCCATTTCTTTATCTCATCTTCGACAAGAGCGCGCGGCCGGCCGAATTGGGCTCGCGACGCCGCAATGACTTGGTCCGTATACGCAAGTGAGGGGAAGGGCGGACGGTTCAGTGTCGTTGCGGAAAAGGGCGCCGACCCGACACCGTTGATCATGAGCTTGAGGTAGATCTGCGCAAAACCAAGATTGACCATGTCCTCGGCGATAAAAGCGGGGGCATATTCCTTTTCAAGCACCTCAGCATCGAAGGCGCCGACACGAAACGAGCACATCGTGCCGACGTTACCGAAGACGGCAGCGCGCACTTCTTCCGACATTTGCTCGATATATTGGTGCGCAATCGTCAGCGAGAGTTTGTATTTACGCGCCTCGGAGAGAATGTCGGCGAACGATTCATTCGCGAACGACTGAAATTCGTCGACATAAAGGTAGAACGGAGGGAGCCCGCGCACCACCTCGGCGCCCACATCCGCACGCGACATCGCCGCAAGGTAGATCTTCGTGATCAACATCGAGCCGACGAGATTGGCGTTCCCCTCCCCCATGCGGCCCTTGGAGAGGTTCACGATGAGGATCTTCCGTTCGTCCATCACTTTCCTGATATCGAACGTGGACTTCGACTGCCCTATCATATTCCTAATGAGCGGGTTCGCGGCGAATTGTCCGACCTTGTTCTGGATCGCCGCCGTCGCTTCCGTGGCGAACTTGTCGGAATATTTTGCATATTCGTCGAGCCAGAACGCTTTCACGGACGGATCGGTGACGTTATTCACAATAAGCGAACGATAGTTCTTGTCGGCGAAGATGCGGTTCACGCCCAGAAGTGTTGCGCCGGGAAATTCCAAAAGCGCAAGAAGCGCATTGCTCAAGATGTACTCCATGCGCGCGCTCCATGCGTCCACCCACACCTTCTTGAAGGCGCCGATCAACCCCGACGCGACGAGGGGACGCTTGTCGCGACCAATGTCCTCCATCACATTGAGTGCAACCGGAAATTCCTGATCGAACGGAGCAAAATAAATGACGTCGTTGACGCGATGCTCCGGAATGTACGAAAGTAGCGTCTCTGCGGTGCCGCCGTGCGGATCGATGAAGCAGAGTCCCTCGCCATTTGCAATATCCTGAATGGCGAGTGTCTCAAGCATTGTCGATTTTCCCATGCCCGTCTTTCCGATGACGTACATATGCCGCTCGCGGTCTTGGTCACGAATGCCGAATTTGATCCGTTTGGAGCGGTAATCGGTTTCGGCAAAATAGGTCACCTTATCCGGCGTGTTGATGGGGGTTGCCATACTCTCCCTATTATAGTACGGTTTCGGACCCGAAAACAACAAAAACCCCGTAGCAAACCCGCTCGGAAGCGGTCTACTACGGGGCGAGCCCGAGTCTCGTCGATATGACGTGCGGGGAGTGTCTTTAGTTGCCGTGATGGGTATTGATGATCGCCTCAATCTCTTTCATGCGGGCGAACTTTTCGCGGGCCATCCGCTCGTTCGCGGCGGCACCTGCGCGCGGCTTGCCGCTCTGCATGGCGTACGCCGCCTCGATCGAGTAGTTGCGGGTGAGATCGCCCGTTTCCTTATTCAATCGCGCCAGTTCCTCCGCCAATGCGTCCAACTCCGCATCCAGCCGTGTGGTCATATGCACTCCCTTTCGCATGTTGCTCCTTACGGGATTCTATCCCCACGGAGCGCAAAGTCAATCGAACCGGCCTAGTCACGGTCAAATGCCGACGGTGTGTACTTATTCGAAGGATCCCACGCCATCCACGACGTAAGTCCGGTATCATAGACCGCCTTTTTTTGCGCACGAACATCGGCCTCGGTATACACCTTGCCGTAATCAAAATCCTGGATCCAAGGGCGCAACTTGTTCGCGTAGATACCCTTCGGAATGAATGCCGGCGTCGATGAGGCGGCCCCCGGCGTCGTACTCACTTTGGGGGGCACCCAGCCGGATTCTTTTTCTTCAAGCTTGTTCGCGCGCACGACGGCTTTCTCCATCGAGAATTGAATGATCTCGTACGGAACAAGATTCGGATTCTTCCAGCCGTTGAATCCCGGCGGGTAGTGCGACGGGTACACCATGGGTGCGACAAAGTCGAAGTAGAGAAGTGCGTCCTCGAGGATCTGCCCGATGTTCAAGTCGTCGGTGTTCGTCGTCGTCATGCCGAAAAGGTCGCCGGAGATCGGAATCCCCGCACTGTCCATCGCGCCGCCCAGAAACGCATAGAACTTCTTCATCATCACCGCTTTGGTCGTCGTGCCTGTACGCACGAACTTGATATCGCTCATGTTGCCGTCGGAGGGAAAGCGAATGTAGTCGTAGTTGACCTCGTCAAAACCGGTCGCATAAGAGATCTTCCCAAGGTCGACCATGTACTCCCAATATTCCGTCGCTCCGGGGTCGACGAACGTAAGCCCCTTTTTGTCCTTCCACAGTCCTCCGTCCGAGCGGCGCAAGACCGCGGCCTCGGGATGAGATTTCGGGTAGGTGGCGTCCTGCATCACCGTAACGCGTGCGATGACGTAGATGCCCTTCTCGTGCAACTCACCAATGAATTCTTTCATGTCGGGAACGTAGCATCCCTTGGTGTTGAGCGGAAAGCGGTCATCGCCGGTCTTATACGATATGAGCCCCGTGTAGTCCTTGACGTCGATGATAAGCGCGTTCAACTCTGTTTCCTCGAGCAGTTGGACGAGCGGGGCACGCAACTTTTTTCCGCTTGCGATACAACTCGTCATGTATGCCGCCTTCACCGAGCGGGGCGACGCGACATGCGTTACCACGAACACCGGAGGCGCATCCGGTGCCGAAACGCTAGGCACGCTCGAAGATGCCGTAGTCGCCATGACCGCCATGCGATCGTACGAAACGTGCGATGCGGGAAAAATGACGGCAAACAAAAACCCTCCTCCGATGAAGAGCGCGACGAGGAGATGGCGTATCAGTATCTTGTCATTCATGGTTTATCGCGGTGTCTATCAAAAGAACCGAGCGACTATCCGAATCAACGTCCCGCTCGAATGGTATCGTCGTGCGCCGACTACAGTCTCCCGCCAAAAAGCGTGTCCGTGGAGAACCGATCCCGACCGAGGCGTGTAACCGAGAGCTCCTTCTCTTTAGACAGGTCGCCGTCAAGCACATGCTTCGTATCCCTTCTCGAAACAATGAGGAGAAAGACGACGGCAAGACCGGAAAGCATCGAGAGGAGGCGAATGATGTCGTGAGGAAAGCCGGGAAACTGAAGCAACGCGATGAAAATTCCCAGCCCGGCAAGCGTTCTGCGTAACATGATAGTAACAGTATAGCGTAACCTTTTCTCTTATGCACCATCGACCACCACGACGAACTCTCCTCTCACGCGGTCGGGATGGGAGAGGTAATACGCAAGCACTTCTTCGGGCTCGCCGATGATGCTCTCCTCATAAATTTTGGTCAGTTCACGGGCGACCAGTATGCGGCGCTTGGGGTGGAGATGCTTCTTGAGCGATTCAAGTGTCTTGAGAACGCGGTGCGGAGACTCATAGAACGCGACGGTGCGTTTCGCGCCGGAGATCTCTTTGAAGAGCGTCTCCCTTCCCTTCTTGTGCGGCAGGAATCCGAGAAAGAGAAATTCGGACGTCGGAAATCCGGAAACCGAGAGCGCTGAGAGGACGGCCGAAGGGCCGGGAACGGGGACGACGGCGACGGCATCGCCGAACTTTTCCCGCACCTGCGCGACCAACAAACACCCGGGGTCGGAAATGGTCGGCGTCCCCGCATCGGAGACAAGTGCAAGGTCGTTCCCTTCTTCGAGGAGCGCGAAGATCTTTTCGACTTTTGAAAGTTTCGACTGCGCGTGATAACTCAAGGTCGGCGTCTTTATCTCATATTTGTCCAGAAGTCGCTTGGTGACCCGCGTGTCTTCGCAGAGAATGAGGTCAACCCCTTTCAATATCCGAATAGCCCGAAGCGTGATGTCTTCGAGGTTTCCAATGGGCGTGGCAATGATATACAAAGTAGCCATAAAATTTATCGGCGAAAATGATACTTACTACGCATGTCCTCATGCAATCCAGGAGTCGTCTTCGGCTCCGTCCGAAATAATAGCGTCGCAACAATATAGAGCGTTAGCATACGCGTACAATAGCGAGCATCACGAACATCGGCAAGCCCTCGAGGTTTTCGGAGACAACCGCACATAAAAAACCGCGAGAGTATCGCGGTGTGAAGTTCCGTCAGGAGACCATTCCGATGAAAACGAACGCCGGTTTCCAGCGACCGTTTTCCTTCAACATCACCACCATCAGGGACTCCCGATGAAGGTACGGGAGGGAAAAGCCCACGAGAAGGATCGACTGGCCGCCAAGCTCGGGCGGTGCGAACACCATCGCATTCCTGTCCGAAATTTCCGGAGGCCGGCCCTTATAAAACATCGCCGCGCCGAACTGTGCGAGTGCATCCTTCATTGTCGCCGGACATTTCGCGTACTCGGGACTCCCCGGTATGCCGTGTCCGAGAAGGGACGCGCAGGTGCCATGGTCGAGCATGAGAAAGCAAATGAGGAACTTCTGGCGCCACTCAACAATGTCGAGCGTTCCCGATCTTCCATTGAGTGCCAAGAGCGGGGCGAGAAGTTTCGTCTCCCGATGATCAGGCGCGGTCATGAGTAGAGTGGCGCCGGTGATGTCCTGATCGGTCAACCACTTCGTGAGCATTTGCGTTGCGGCACTTTTTGCTTCCGTCCATTCACTCTCCGTAAGCCCGTCCACCGCGAACGCATTGGCGCTGACCAGAAGCGAGCAGAGGACTGCGGCAAGGAATTTCCGTATCATCGTCGACTCCAAGAACAGTGCTCTCAACACTTTACCGAAAAACGTCCGCGCGTCAACGGACACTCTCTGTCAACGACAGGTTGCCTGCTCTGTCCACCACCAAACTCGTACACCTATTGTTCTTGAAAGAAACACTTGAGCGAAGGGAGCGGCCGTGCTAGTATCGGCGGAGATTTCTTCAGGAGTGGATCGATGAAAAAGGTGTATTTCGCACATCCCATCAACACCTACGGCACCCCGCTCGAGGTCGAACTCCTCGCGCTCGTCAAAGAGAAGTGGCCCCACCACGAGGTGGTGAACCCTTCCGACCAAGTCCACATCGACAAGGTCGCCGAGCTCAAGAAGGACGACCCGAAAGCGAACGTGATGCCCTACTTCGAGGCGCTTACCGCCTCCTGCGATGAGCTCGTCGCGCTCCCCTTCGCGGACAACATGTGGGGCGCCGGCGTATGGGCGGAAGCGGAAAAGATGCTCGCGAAAGGCGGCTGGGTGTGGGTCATCCATCCGGACAGTCGCAAGGTGACCTACGTTCCGAAACTGCTTCCCGAACTCAAGCTCTCGGTCGACGAGACCCGCGCACGCATCAGAAATCCCGACGGCACTTCGAAGCCGTACGCGTAAAGCAACATCCGCCCCCAAAAGGCGGATTTCTCTTATGTTATAATTTCACTTATGCATAAGAAGTCCTCCTCGCGGCTCTCAAAGAAAACACGCTATCTCCAGATCGCGCTCAACTCGACCCTCGAAGACGCGGCGAACGTCATCAGCATCCTCCCGCCTTCGGAACGCATCATCATTGAAGCGGGAACGCCGCTCATCAAGCGCTACGGCATGAACGCGATACGCTCACTTCGCGACTGGTGGGGCGCTCGACTTTGGGGGGGCGTCGGAGCGGCACCTTCCGCCGCGCGGGAAAACCCGTTCGGTATCGTCGGCCTCATAGCAAAAGCGGTCGCGGAGAACGCGGAGAGAGCGCGAACGCGAAAGTTTGCACCCTCTCCCGATCTACCCGCGCCCTACGTCGTCGCCGATATGAAGACCATGGACCGCGGGAGAGCGGAGGTGGAAATGGTCGCCAACGCGGGAGCGTCAGGCATTATTGCGCTCGGTACGGCACCCATCGAAACGCTCGACACTTTCATCGCCGCCTGCGAGGAATTCGGCGTCGATGCCATGGTTGATATGATGAATGTTGAATTTCCGATCGCCGTACTTCGCGAGTTGAAACGTCAGCCCAAAGTCGTTGTGCTCCATCGCGGCGTTGACGAAGAACGCGAGAATCGGCAGAAAATGCTCCCACTACATGAAGTGAGGCGCGTGAAAGGGGCGTACGACCTCTTGATTGCCGTCGCCGGCGGCGACACCCCCCGCGAAGTGCAGAGCGCCGCCTTCAACGATGCGGATATCGTGGTCGTCTGGAAGTCGGTCTATGAACGCAACGCCGATACACAAGAACTTGTTGAGGGATTCTTGAAGACAATTAAATAGGTCAGGAGAAATAAACAAGCATACCGCGGGAAAACTGCTTCTTGTCGAGGCCGTGTATCAAAACACCAGCCTCACTTCCTACTATCGTGAGTTCAGCACCTTTCGCTTCAATACCCGCAATCTTCCCGTCTACACCATTCACTATTGTGTGCATTCCTACGTGAAGCGTTCCGGAGCGGAGTGTTCCGACGACAACAGTGCCTCGACCTGCAATGTCGAAAACATCTTTGACTTCAATCGTGCTCTGCATGCTACTTCTTCGCCCGAAAGTGCTCGGCCATCGTCTTCATTCCTTCAAAAAATTCAACAGGAAGCGCGAAGATGACGGTCTTGGACGGGTCAGGATTGATCTTCTCTATCGTTTGGAGCGTGCGCATCGCGATACCGCCCGGAATGCCCGAGAGGACACCTGCCGCCTCCGCAAGCTTCTGTGATGCGGAAAATTCTCCTTCGGCGCGGATGATAACGGAGCGGCGTTCGCGCTCCGATTCCGCCTGTTTAGCCATCACGCGCTTCATGTCGGCGGGAAGTTCGAGGTCCTGTATCTTGATGTCGGTCACGTTGATGCCCCAACTCTTCGTCGCTTCATCGACGATCTTTTTTATCTCATCGGAAATTTTTTCGCGTTCTGAAAGCAGTGCGTCGAGCTCGATGCCGCCAATCACATCGCGGAGCGCCGCCTGCGCGTATTGCGAGACCGCGAGCGCGTAGTTCTGGATATTCAAGGTCGCGAACTCGGCATTCTCCACCTGAAAGTAGACGACCGCGTTGATGCCGACGGGAACGTTGTCCTTGGTGATGACCTCCTGCTGGGGAATGTCGATCGTCGTGATGCGCAAGTCAATCTTAAACATCCGCTGGATGCCGGGGAATATCCACGTGAGGCCGGGCTGGCGCGTCGAAGTGTATTTGCCAAGCGTGAGCACTACCCCGCGCTCGTACTGATCGACGACGCGAAGACCGATGATAACAAGAACGAAAAGCGCGATGCCGATGGCCGAAAAAAGCTCCATGTTGGTGCGGGGTGAATGTTAATACACCAAGTATATCATCATTTCGGCGGAAGCACGTGAACCGCAAGCGGCGGGAAGCCGTTGAAGCAGATAGAGCTATAGCTCATGGTGTACGCGCCGGTCGTGAGTATGTACACGCGCTCGCCCTCCTTCAGGTTGTTGGGCACCTTGTAGCGGTAGTTCTCGTAGAGGATGTCCGCACTGTCGCAAGTGGGGCCTGCCAAGACCACCTCGCTCCACTCTTCCTTGCCGTCGCGCCCGGGAAAGAGGATGGGGTATTTGATCGCTTCGTCGGTGGTCTCGATCAGGCCGTTGAACTTGCCGACGTCGAGGTAGACCCAACGCGTCCTGTTCGTATCGGATTTCTTCGAGACCATCACCACTTCCGACACGATGACCCCCGCATCGGCGACGAGCGAGCGCCCCGGTTCGACGACAAGCGCCAACTTCCTCTCGGGAAAGTCCTCGTTCAGGAATTGAATGATAGAGCCGGTATATGCCGCGACGCCCTGCGCGGGTTTCAAGTATTGGGCGGGCAGTCCTCCTCCCAGATTGATCGACTCCAGATTGATGCCGTCGGAGGCGAGAGCATCAAAAAGGTATTTCACCAACGCGATCGCCGAATCCCACTGGCCGATATCGCGCTGCTGACTTCCCACATGAAACGAGATGCCGTAGGGAGTGAGGCCCGACTTCTTCGCGAACTTCACAAGCTTATAGAGCATGTCCGGATGCGCGCCGAACTTCTTGGAAAGCGGCCAGTCCGCACCCGTCCCGTCGAGGAGGAGGCGAAAGTTGAGGAGCGCCCCCGGTGCACTGCGTGCGAGCTTCTCGACGTCGGAACGCGAATCCGTTGTGAAGACGCGTATCCCTTTTTGGTATGCGTATGCGATATCGGATTCCTTTTTGATAGTGTTCCCGTAGCTCATCCGCTCCGGAGAAACGTTGAGCGTGAGGAGCTGATCAATCTCGAAACGCGATGCGACGTCGAAGGAGGCGCCGCGGTCACGCAAGAGCGCGACGACGTCGTCGAGCGGGTTGGCCTTGAGCGCATAGTAGATCCGCGCGCCGGGCATCGCCTGCAAAAGCTCGTCGTACCGCTCTCCGACCTTTTCAAGATCCATCACCAAGCACGGTGTCGCTTTGTCCTTCGTGAAGGCCACGATACGCGCGAGGTCGTCTGCGCTGATAAGTTCGTTCGGCCGAGATTTGTTTCCCATAGATCGCGTAAGAAAAAATGATTAGAAGATGAAGTATATACACATCGCGCAGGGGGTCAACCCCCTCACAGACGGCAAAGCCGACTCACGGGGGCAGGCTGTGTACAACTCTTCGGATACCGAGTCCTCACCCTCTCACGACACAGACGGTTGACATGACGCCTCAATCCGTCAGTATGGAATGCAGTCCTCGCTCCTTGAAAAGGAGGGTCTATGTCCCTCGGTCACTATCTCGTCTCCGCGAAGAACATCCTCGCCGAGACGCTTCTCACGCCGCTCCGGTCGCTCCGGTGGCGGTACGTGCCGCTCCTCCTTATCTATTTCGCGTACGGCGTCTCCGGCATCACCGGCATCGCCGACACGTTCTGGGTGAAGAAGGAGCTCAACGTCTCCCCCGAGGATCTCGCGATCATCGGTTTCTGGCTTACCTTGCCGTGGACGATCAAGATGGTCTTCGGCCAGCTCGTCGATTCGTTCCCCATCTTGGGCTCGCCTCGGCGTTCCTACGTCGTTTTGGCGGCGACCATGATGGCGGGAAGCTACCTCCTCATGGCGGGGCTTGCGGGCAAATGGCCGACGGTGACGGCGCTTGCGTCGCCGCTTGCGCTTTACTACGCCGCCGGACTTCTCGCCGCGTTCGCCTTCGTGCTCCAAGACGTCGTGGCCGATGCCATGACGGTCGAAGTGGCCACGCGCACGAAGACGGTCACCGAAATGGATGAGGTCTTCATTCGTGACGTGCTGCCGGCGGAACTCGAAAGCGAACTCAAGGTCATCCAGCACTTGGGGCGCCTCGCGCTTTCCTTGGGCGCTTTTCTCGTCGCAGGATTGGGCGGGTGGCTTGCGCAGGTCTGGAGCTACGAGAGCGTCTTTCTTCTCGGTCTCATCGTCCCCGCGGTGAGTTTGATCGGAATCGCGACCGTCAAACTCGAGACCCCGCCCACGATGCCGGTCAACTGGACTGTCTTGGGCGGCGGCCTCTGCTACGCCGCCTTCGTCATCGCAATGGGGCTCGGCAAAGTGCCGTACGGCAAAGAGATCGTCTTCTGCGTCAGTCTCGCCGTCGTCATTTACCTCTTCCGGAGCGTCGTCCGTGATCTCCCGAAGGACGTGATCAAAAAGATCATCGCGGCCGGTATCATCATCTTCATCTACCGCGCGATGCCTTCCTCGGGTGCCGGTGCGAGCTGGTGGCAGATCGACGTGTTGGGGTTCGATGAATCCTTCATGGGCGTACTCCAGCAGTTGAGTGCCGGTCTTGGTTTGCTCGGGCTCTGGCTCGCGGCGGCATGGGTCAAGAAGAAGCCCATTGCGTACGTTCTCGCAGTCTTAACGGTGGTCGGATTCTTGCTCGCGCTCCCCACGATCGGCATGTTCTACGGGCTCCATCACTTTACCGAGGCGCATTTCGGTTTCGGCGCGCGGACGATCGCCTTGGTCGACGTGGCGGCCTACTCGCCGTTCATGTACCTTTCGATGGTGCCCATGTTGGGCTTGGTCGCGATCTATGCGCCCCGCGGGAATGCCGCGACGTGGTTCGCACTCGCGGCAAGCTTCATGAACCTTGCTCTTTCGGCGGCTCAACTGGGCACCAAGTACCTAAACCAGATCTGGGTCGTACGGCAGGAGAAGGTCGATGCGGCGGGAGTGACCGTTCCGGCCGACTACAGCGAGCTCGGCGTACTCATGATCGTCGTCAATGTGATCGGCCTCGTCCTTCCCCTCCTCGTCATCTGGATCTTTGGAAGAAAGGTCGGGAGCGAATCCCGAACGGATGCCTAGCCTCGACAACAAACCCCCACCGCGTAATGCGGAAGGGGGTTTTCGATGCTTCATCGCACTGTAGAGTGTTGATTTCACGACACCACAGCACGCTAACGAGAGGATGTTACTTCTGTAACACGTTTATTTTTGCGGCAAGGATGAAGTCGTTCGTTGAGAGACCGCCTATCGCGTGAGTGGAGAGACCAAGTTTGACCTTGTTCCACGAAATCGCAATATCAGGGTGGTGTCCTTCACCTTCGGCAATATCTGCAACCTTGTTCACAAAGACCATCGCCTCCTTAAAATCTTTGAATATAAAGTCTCGCGAGATTTGCTTTCCCGAGTCGTTAAGCACCCAACCGGGAACGTGTTTCATCGTTTCTTCGGCATCTTTCTTGCTAAGTGGTGCAACCCCACCTTCACACGGTACGCAATGCTCGCCCTGCACCAGACCGTCTTTGGCGGGCTTGGTGCGGGGTTGAGCTTTGAGGTCTGCCATAACGCGCGTTATTGGACGGGGGGCGTCGGCTCACCTTGTTTCGGCGACCCGCCGGAACGCATCGTCAAAAATACCAAGCCGATTAGGATAAGGAGGGCGACGCCCATGCCCGCCCACGGAAGCCACGCGTTCTTCTCCGTGATCCGGCTTTCCTCGCCGTCGCACGCATCCCCCATGCCGTCGCCGTCGGTATCCGTCTGCGCGAGGTTCGGGTCGTTCGGACAGTTGTCCGTCGCATTCACTACGCGATCGCGGTCGAAGTCCTCACAGAGGTCTCCCGCCCCGCTTTGATCGACGTCCTCCTGTGTCGCGTTCGGGAAAGTGACGCAGTTGTCACTCCTATCAGGAACTCCGTCGCCGTCAGTATCGGCGATGACATATGCGGGATTCTGTACAGACGCGAGAGGCGTGATGCGCACGACGCCCTTGTCGGTCAACAGATCACCCGCCTCGGTTGTTGTAAGCGTGACGGGCCGGTCCGCATCCATGTAGACGACGTAATCGTGTCCGGGTACCGCCAAAAAGCGCAACCCCTGCGTCGTCGCACGAAGCGCGTCTTCGTCCAAAACGGAAATCTCGGTGATACGGAGCGGCTGACTGTACGTGAGCGTGACCTTCCAGTTGGTCGACGTGGTCTTGGGAAACCGCACCGTGTTCCCCGTCATCTTTGTCGTGTTGAGTACGACCATGTTTGCTCCGTCGGCGGTATCCGCTTGTATCAAAATCGTATTGGGAAGCGCAACCTCGCCGTCAAGAAGGATCGTGAAGGATGAAGCGGTGACCGGCTTCGTGCTTAAAAGCGCTATTGCCGCCATACCCGAACCGTTCTCCGGAACGGAAAAACTGGCATAGCTCCGATAATCCCCGTCGAGCATCGCACTCCACGAAGGATCTCCTGTCGGGGCGATGTGCATGGGTGTTTTCGACACCACCGTAAAGTGGCGGAAATAGTTGCCGACGAACCGCGAAGCACCGTCGGCAGTGAGATCTTTCACGGCGAAGAACGGATACTCGAAGGAGCGGCCGTCGAGCGGAAGTTCGATGACGGTCGGAACCTTGATAGGGACCTTCTCGTCGGAGATCTGCACAAATTCCCTGAACGACGTCGGTGCACTCTCGGTGTCACTCGGAAAGGTAACGGGGGCCGATGCGACGGCAAAGGGCGGGAGGGCAAAGAATAAGGCGACCGCGGTAACGGTAAGCGGAGAAAAATTGGTCTTCATGTTGAGTATCATGTGAGGAATATTACGGCGTCGGCACATCGAGTTTTTTCCTTCTTCCGATGAAGGCCGTGCTCATCAAAAGCGCGCCGACCAAGAAGAAAGTGATGATCCTTCCGGAAAGTTCCATATTCCACACCTCGACCAAGAGGAGCCGCACGACGACGAAACCAAGGAGTGCTCCGCCGTAGATCCGATACGCGCGCAGATCATTCCTGCGCCCGTGGAGATAGATCCCAAGGCCGATAATGGTGTAGCAAACGAGCGCGAGCATGGTCGCCGTATCCGAGAGGAAGAGTTCGTGGAGCACAAGCCACAAGAGGACGAATGCGTAGAGAGAGCCGAGGACCGTATACAGTTGTCCCGGCTCTACACGCTCGCCTCCGGTCGATCTCCCCTCCGCTTCCGGCCGTTTGAAGAAAAACCCGAGGACGAAGAACGCGAGCGCGAGCACGAAAAGCGCGAAGAAATGTTCGTGGAAGATCGGCGTCTGGGGCAAAGAGGCACTTTCCCAAAATTGTGCCGCTGCACCGAAACGCGGGTACCGCGCAATACTTTCAAACGACAAGAGCGCGGGTACGATGAAGAGTGCGCTCGTCCAAAGCGACATCCGCCGATCATGGAGTATCCGTCCGGAAAGGAAGGTCGCAACGGCGGCCTCGAGCGTGAATGCTATGGTGAGCGCCGCGCCGTCAAGCTCGCGGGCCGTCGCAATCCCAAGCAACATCACGCCGACCGCCGCATAGGTGATGAGCGGCTTCCTGTTTCCGGTCTTCGCGTAAAGCACGAATGCGGCCACAACAAAGGCGACCGTCCACGCCGCGAACATGAGACTCTGCCATTCCCGCTCTACCCCGCTAAAGACCCAGAACACGAGAAAAAGTCCGGTCCAGACCGCGCCCACGATGTCGCCGCGCGTCGCACCTTCGCGCGCAAAAAGGAACGCAAAGATATTTGCGAGGAAAAAGACGACGACGAACCCGAAGGCGATGTAGGTCAGCGTATCGACCGACGGCGCATCGTAGAATCCGCGCATGGGCGAGATCGTGGTCCAGTGGGGCGCGCTGTAA
>MHLS01000064.1:0-5069 GCA_001819095.1 Candidatus Lloydbacteria bacterium RIFCSPLOWO2_02_FULL_54_12 | reverse complement strand
GGTCGCGCCAGCCGGTCAAGAGTACGATCCAGAGAATGCCGAGCGTGACAAGGAAGAGATAATAGAAGCGCATCACCTCGTCATATCCGCGAGACTCGACCAAGAGCGGAACGACGGATGCCAACACGAGTCCGCAGAGGGCAAGCGAATGGACGCGATACTTCACGCTCGCGAGGCCGACGAAGGCGGAGGCAAGGAAGGTGATCCCCATCGCCGAGAGCGGCGTAAAGAACTGGTAGACGTATCGCGCGGCAAAAACGGTGATAAGTATCGCCGTTGCACCCAAGACGAGAAAGATCGCCCCCTGTTCTTTGTATCGCATCATGCGCCACCATCCGAACGCAAGAAGGAACGCACCGATGACCAAACCGAGTGTGATCCGACCCATGGGACCGATCCAGTTATGGAGAAATGCGTATGTCACAAACCACCCGAAACCGATGATGATGAGGAGGGCGCCTAGCTTCAAGAGCCAGTCTTCTTTGAGCCACGAGGTGAATCGCTCCCACCAACCGCTCCCTGCTTCAGGCGCAAGATAGGACGGGGGTGGCTCCGGTGGGGATGCAACGGACAAAACTGCGGCATCGAGTGGGAGGCCGGCGGGAGACACAGGCGCCGACACGGGTAAACCGCGGGAACCAAAAGACCGCTCAAGCGTATCGACGCGCTCGCGCAAGCCCGAAAGACCGAACCAAATATAGATAATCGCTACGAGCCCAAGTATCTCAAAGATGAACATCACTCCATTATAGACAAAATTCGGACCGAGTGAAGTGCGGTGAGTGGTCGACACCCACGAGAGCGCAATGCTGCCGCATGAACTCATTTATTGATGCAAAGCGGCTGATTCATTGCCGAATATGGCCCTTTTTGCTATAGTCTCGCCATTGCGCGTGTAGCTCAGGTGGTTAGAGCGCGTCACTGATAATGACGAGGTCCCAGGTTCGAGTCCTGGCATGCGCACAAAATTCTGATTTTTGCACGAGTGGGCGAACTGCTTCGCCCACGACAGGACTCGAAAGGTTTTTCGTTATCGAGTCGTCGAGATCGAAAAACACCCGCGACGGTAGTCGAGAGTCCTGGCATGCGCACAGAAATCAAGGATTGGACAAAACGAGGGCGCTCGGTAGGATGAGGCAAGTCGGTTCTCTCCACTTCCGAGGTCGGCAATGCGGCGGTTCTTCTTTCCGTGGCTTTTTGTGACGATCGTCGTCATTGTGCTCGAACGAAACGGGCAGTACGCTCTACTTTTCCAACATCACTCGGTGCTGGGATACGACAAACTCCTCCATTTTCTCGGCGGTGTGGCCTGCGGCATCTTCGGCGCGTGGCTTTCGGTCTACGGACCGTTTGACCCGCTTCGCTCGCTTCGGTCGCACAATGCGCTCGTCATGACTGCCGCACTTGTGAGCGCGTTCGCGATCGGAGCAGCATGGGAAGTCCTCGAATATGTCGTGCCAACGATGCAAGACCCGCTCGGCTGGGACCTGTGGGACACGTCACTTGACATGGTCTTCGACCTTCTTGGGGGCGCCGTCGCGGCACGAGCGTATCAGGAAAAAGAGTCACCATAAATCGATAGAAAACCCGCCCAAGACGGGTTTTTTGTTTCTCTGTGGAATATAATAAAAGCATGGGCAAGACGTGGTTCACAAATGCCGTTATCTATCAGATCTTTCTCGACCGCTTTTCGCGAGGAAAAATGCGCGACAACGACCCCATGCCTGATGCGATGAAGCCGGAATTTTGCGGCGGCAACCTCCAGGGGGTGATCGATCACCTTGACCACGTCGAGCGACTGGGTGCAAACGCGATCTGGATCACCCCCTTTAACACAACAAGTGCATACCACGGCTACCACGTTACCGACTTTTTTGGCATCGACCCGCGCTTTGGAAGCACGGGTGACCTTCAGCGTCTTATCAGTGCGGCTCACGAGCGTAACATAAAGATTGTAATGGACTTCGTGCCAAATCATGCTTCCTACAAGCATCCCTACTTTTTAGACGCACGGAAAAACCCGCGAAGTCCTTATCATGATTGGTTTTATTTTAAAAAGTGGCCCAACCGTTACGAGTGTTTTCTTCACTATGCCGAGTTACCGAAACTCAATCTTGATAATCCGGAGCCGCGCAAACATGTTACTGACGCTGCGCTATACTGGTTGTCACTCGGCATAGATGCTCTGCGTCTTGACCATGCGCCGGGACCTTCCGACAACTTTTGGCAAGCATTCGTAAAAAGCGTGCGAACACAATACCCCGACACGGTACTATTCGGAGAGGCGTGGACGGCGGGAATCAGACTCCGTGACGTACACACACTTCGTGTCGGTAACCGATGGTGGGCATGGCTTCTCGGAAGCGAAACGCTGATGCTTCATTACCGCGACACGTTCGACGCGTTATTGGACTTTGAGTTCAACAGACTTGTGGGCCAATTCGGTCGCGGCAAGTGCGACAAGGCAACGCTAGAAAAAAGACTGCGGTGTCATTATGATAAGTTCCCGAGCTCCTTCCTTCCCTCTTTTCTCGACAACCACGACATGGACAGATTCCTATTCACCACAGGAAACGACAAAGAACGACTACGCCGGGCCGCCGTGCTCCAGTTTTTGCAACCGCAACCCGTGATTATCTACTACGGCACTGAGATTGGCATGTCCCAACAGGAAAGCAAGGACGCGTTCACCTCGTACGGCGACCTTGTGGCGCGACAAATGATGATCTGGGACGAAACACGGTGGGATAAAGGACTGTTCGCTTTTTTTCAAGACCTCATTGCAAAGAGGAAGAACGTGGGCACCGCGGTGCGTGATTGACAGAACAAGAAAAGAATCTAGTGTAAAAGCAACTGCTCTTTAAACCATCCGCCAGGAGGCGTCTGTGAAAGATTTTCAACTGCTCGACTGGCGGAGCGCCTCGGGGCTCCCCTACGATATATTTCTCAAAAACCAAGAGGAACTTGCGGGAAGGAGGCTCCGTGGAGAGATCCCTGATACGGTCGTGCTCGCGAACCATCCGCCGACGATCACCTTGGGCGTCGGGAGACTCCGCGAACAGTTGGCGGCGATCCGCCCTCTCCCGCGCATATATTTAAGCCTCAGCGACGAGACGGTGCTTTGGGACATGTCGCGCGAGTATCTGCAAAAACACTTCGGGATTGCGCTCATCCGTACCAAGCGTGGCGGAAAAGTGTGGTACCACGACACGGGCGTTCTCCACTGGTACGTCATCGCAGAAACTTCTCCGCACTTCCCCGCTCAAACAGTGCACCGTCTCGAGGAGACCTTCTACCGAGCATTGGTGGCCCTCGGTCTCCCCGTCCGACGCATTCCCGAGCGGCACGAGCGCGGCGCCCACTCCTATCTCGGCGTCTGGAGCGGTGAGAAGAAGTTGGCCGCCATCGGCGTCCGCGTCACGGCGCAGGGAGGAAGGTGGGTCTCGCAGTTCGGTGTCGCACTCAACGTCTCGCCCGACCAGAAAGGCCTACGGCTCATCGATCCCTGCGGCATCACCGGAAAAGACGCGACATCGATTGCCGAGATCGCGCGTCCGGATAGGATGCCGACCGAAGAGTCCATCGTCTATGCGCTCACGGACGCCTTCAGCGAGGTCTTCGAGGCAACGTGGGCGAAAGATCAGGAGAAAAAAGTTGCCGGATACGCGTGACGCGTACCCGGCTTTTTTATTGGAAGCATCCATGCAGTCTTTGCCACATGGATTGGACGAGCGGACAAGTTTATTTCCCCGCAAATGCTTACCTCGGTCGTCCGAAACTGTCGAGGTAGAGACACTCCTTCGACCCTTCGCCGTTTCTGGCGCAGGCCGCATCGAGGCGGTTGAACTCTTGCCCGATCAGCTCACTCGCCGACGGCATCGCGTTGGCGACGGTCACTATCGACCAGTACACCGCGAACGAGCCGAGCGCGACGACCACAAGGATCAAGAACGCACGAAAGACCTTCATGAACGCTAGCATTGTCGACCTCCCGTCAAAGTTTGAACAAAAGTATTATAACACAAATAGAATATAAGCGCAAGCGCGCCCATCGTTCCCCGCGAAAATCCTACACATCCATAGGCTCGATCGGTTCGTCGTCGAATTCTTCTTCCAGTGCCTGCGGATCAGCACCTGCGGCCAAAAAAGCATCGCTCAAGGCGTCAATGCGTTCATCCTCGGGTGCTTCGGGAAGTCCCTCCGGGGCGAATTCGTCCATAGTTCGGAGAATAACAAAAGATAAAATAGATGCAAGAAATTGGTGATGCGACAGTGGGGTGTAAAAATCACTTCTGCTCCAAACCAAGCCGACGAAGCGCATCTTCGCTCTTTTGCGGTTCAGTGGACTCAAGGTGCGCCTGTCGCTCCTTCAACTCTTCGGAGCGCCTCGCGCGCCGAAGAGTTTCGACGTCATTGGCCTGATAATTGGCGATCCTCCGGAACTCTTCGATGAGGCGCAGAGTATCCTCTTTGGAAATCTGTACACCATCGATCTCGCCTGCCACATCAATGATCTGCTCATTTTGGGGAATATCCGCATGGAGCCCTAGTGGAAAATCAATATATGAGAAACGTGCGGGAACTCCTTTGACCACCCCTTCCCACGAATGCTGAACACCATCGATGTTCGCGTGGTGGGGGTGCGCACCAGCGTTCCTTACCTTGTGTTGCAAATAAGACCCCCGCTGTTGCTCAAGATAAAGCCGAGTCGGCCTGCCGAACATTAACTTTCCCGCCACCGGATCGCGCATCGCATTTTCTCGTTCCGCGTCGAGCAGCATTAAATACTGACCGTCTTCGCTCATCTCCTCGCTTAACTTGGCGCCACGTAATTCGCGGAAAAGCGACTGGACCGCTCCGGTAATTCCGGTCTCTTTATCGGCCGCCCGCTCCACTACCTGCGCATATGCCTCGCGGCTTGCGTTCAAATCTGCAATCTCCTCCGGGGTATGTTCCGGCGCATTATCTGTCGGTGCTTTTTCTGTCATAAGTAATTTTTGGGATAATACCCAAAATCACCGGTTTGTTTTGAATGTTTCACCTTGCCACTGAGCCATAAAACAGATATT
>MHLS01000063.1 GCA_001819095.1 Candidatus Lloydbacteria bacterium RIFCSPLOWO2_02_FULL_54_12 | reverse complement strand
TTGCCTTGATCGCAAGCGGTGAGTCGAGGAAAACGGGGACGGGGTGGAGGTGATGCCGCTCGATCAGGTCATTCATCTCGAAGAGAAGCTCCTGCGCCCGTTCAATTGTAAAAACGGGAATGATGAGCGTGCTGTTGTGCTTTGCGGTGTTCTCGATCAAGGTACGAAGCGTGTCTTTCCGTTCGTCCATTCCCTCGTGATTGCGGTTACCGTAGGTCGACTCCATCAAAAGATAGCACGCGCCGGTCACAGGCTCCGTGTCCCGCAGTAAGGGCGTCGGCGAGTTGCCGAGATCGCCCGTCATGACCAAGGTGGTACCGTGAAAATTGAGAAACATCATCGCGGAGCCGAGCATGTGTCCCGCATCGCGGAACTCGCAGGTGAGCGCCGTCGCGAGCGGAAAGGGCGTATGATATTCAACGCTTTCCCATAACTGTATCGCTTCGCGCACCTCGTGCTCTTCGTAGAGGGGCGATAGTCCCGTGGCGGTCGCCTCGTGCTGGAGGATGCGCACGGTGTCGAGGAGCATAATCTCCGCGAGGTCGCGCGTCGGCGGGGTCGAATATATCCTCCCGCGAAATCCCTCGCGGACCAGTTTGGGAATGCGCCCGATATGGTCGATGTGCGAGTGGGTCACCAAAAGCGCATCGATCGACTTCGGATCGAAGGCGAAATCTTCTCTGTTGCGTTCGTCGGCGAACCGCTCTCCCTGAAAAAGCCCGCAGTCGATCATAACGCGTTTCTCTGCCGCCTCAAAGATGAAGTTCGAGCCCGTCACCGCATCAACTCCACCAAAGAAACCTATTTTCGCTTTTGTACTCATGACGTTTGGATATCGTGATATCCCCCGCGCACGAAAATCAGCGCTCCGAACAATGCGCCGAGAAGGTCGCTGACGAGGTCCTGCAGTGTGTCGGCAAGCCCCCTCCCCGAGTCGCCCACCGCGTGGTCAACGCCGAACTCGTAGATCTCCCAGAAGAGTCCGACCGAAAGCGTCAACGCGGCAGAGAAGGCGACGACAAACTCCGCCGAGTGATCCTTTGCTTTCGCGCGCGGTATCCGGAAATAGAGCAAAAGACCGAAGAGCGCAATCCAGAGTCCGCCAAGCATGTGCATCGGTTTATCCAGCCACCAGAACTGAAAGTAGAGGTGCCAGTGGATCGCCGACAATTGCACAAAGAGTATAAAAAAGGCGAGCGAAACGAGAATGGCGGGCGGAAAATGACGGCTCATGTGTCCGTCAATCGTAACAAAAAAACTTCTCTATTGCACTCGCTCTGCCGCACCATCTTTTTGAATCAGGCAGTCAAATACAAGGTCGGACCTTAGGAATTAATCCCCAAGGTCCGACCTTGTATTTGAAAGGCGGGACAAGATTGTAAAGAAAGACACCCCGATCGTACGAAACGATTTGGGGTGTCTCTCGTTGAAATGACGTATTCGGATGGAACCTAATGATGTTTAAGTGGGCAACCTTAACCGATGACCCAAGGATCATGGTGATCGGGCGAGTAGCCCTACTCGGTCAGCCCTGTTCCATTGTTAGGGTTTTTCCGAATACCCCCACATTATACACCCGAAACCCCCATGGTTATCCACCGCACATTGGGCGCTTTCCACAACATATGCCACTATTTCTCCCCAACCCCTATCAAAAGCGAAGTACGAGGTCCGACCTTGTATCGTAGAAATAAGGGTTTTTTAGTACAAGGTCGGACCTCGTACTAAAAAGTAACAAGTTTAAGTTTATGTCAAAACTTGGTCATTCGAGGATACCGTCGAGGTTCACGTCGTAGAGCATCTTCTCTTCTATGTGCGTGTAAGAAATAAGCTCGGAAGGTTTGAACCAGATAGCAAGTTCACGTTCCGCCTCTTCGACTTTGTCGGAACAATGCACAAGATTCCGCACGGCGCGCCCGTCGAGTCCTGCGGTCCCGTAGGAGTCGCTCGTCAGATCTCCACGGATCGTTCCGACGTCGGACGTGAGCGGTTCCGTACCGCCGACGATCTTCTTGACTACGCCCACCGCTTCGTTCCCCTCAAGCGCCATGATGACGACGGGGGAAGAGGTGAGAAAATCAAGGAGGCCGTTCAGTATGTCGCGCCCGTACTCGACTGCCCCCTTCGCGGGCTTTTTACCGTCGCGCTCCATCTCTGAAACGATGCGGCCACCGACCTTCTCGCACCATGCATCATCCTTGCCGTAATGCGCTTTCGCCTGCTCGCGGGTCGCAACAAGCATTCTCATCCCGACGAATTTGAGTCCGGTCCGCTCAAGACGGTGCACGACCTCGCCGACCAGTGAACGCTGTACCGCGTCTGGTTTCAGGATGACGAACGTGCGCTCGTATTTCGGATGTTCTTTGTTCATTAACGAAAATTTACCCGATAATTATGACAATCGTAAAGATAAGAATCTTTGTCCATGTCGTCGCTCGGTCGAAAAATTAACATGTTAAATTTTCTTCCTCGCTAGACATGGTAACAAATGCTAAAAAGAGCGCAAGTTACAACACGTAACGACAAATACAAGGTGGAACCTTAGGAATCAATTCTCAAGGTTCCACCTTGTATTTGTCGCCGGAGATCAATTCTTGTGGTTCCACATTGTATTTTTATTCTGGGTGTCTACTTCACCCACGGGAGCGGGCCTTCGCGGAGAACGCGCTCACCAAGCGCACGCTTCACAAACTCTTCGACGGTTTCTTTTTCGTGAGGAATGAAACCCTTCTCGCGGGTGAGGCCATGTTCGTTGATATATTTTTGGATCTTCTCGGCAATAGACCACTGGTAACCCGAAGCAACCTCCTCGGTACTCCTGGGAAGCGGACGGTAAACTGTTTTTTCCGTTTGGCTTAACAACTCAACTGCATCACGCCCACGAACCGAGAGCCATTCCTTCGGCCACTCCTCAAACGGCCCTCTGATGAAGAGCTTCCCCATATCTTCGTGCATCTGCCGCGGTATCGCTTCGACAACATACTCCTGTTTACTCGACTCCGAGAGTTGCCCCCAAAGCGCTCTTCCTTCCGGCGCCGCACCTTTCGCTTCATATTCGCGGATCAACCGCTCAATCTCGTCGGCTCCGGCCGCCTCCGGCGTCACCTGCGGAGCGACTTCAGGAGATATTTTGAAATTCCCCCAATCCGGCGGAAGACCATGCTTTTGTAGAATTGCCGTTATCTCATCCTGCGAAAGATTCTTATTCTCCGCGAACGCACGGCTGACCTCATCCCACGCCTTCCCTTCAGGTGTGCCAAGCCATTGTTTTCCCTCGGGTGTGACGATGAACTTCCCGAACTCCGCGCCTCCGACCACGCCGGGCTTCGGCGCCTCACTTGCCGCCCCACCCGCCAACTGCCCTGCACGCTCGATAATGGTGATCCCGCCGACCTTTTTCCCATGAAGGAACTGCGCAACCCTGTTGAGATCGATCGTTTGTCCGACGGCGAGCTTGTTCGGGTCGCCGTCAAGGCCGACCTCTTTCAATTCTTCGGGAGAAAGTCTCTTGAGCAGATTTTGAACGGCATTCTCCTGCGCGCTCGTCGGAAGTCCCTTGAGTTCTGCAACGTTCGCTTTCAGGATATTCGTGAAGTTGTCTCCCGCGCGTACGGTATAGGTCTGCACCGCCTCGCCCGTCTTGGGTAGACCCGGCTTATCCCACGGAACGATCTCTTCGTTCGGTGCGAGCCACGGTGGGGTCGCGGGTGCTTTCGCGCCGCGCCCAAGGATCTCCGCTATCCGCTCATGCGAAAGCGGCGTCGGGGACTTCTTCATCTCAACGATAAGCGCCGCATGGTTATCCATATTCGCGGTTAGAGGATCATCAACTCCGCCCGTTCCTCGCAGTGCGGCCAATTCCTCGGGTGAGGGCGTGCGCCCGACGATGCTAGGAATATTCTTGTCGAAATTCTGCGGCGTGAACGCGTCCGGATCGTAGGCGTCGGGGTCCGCATCGTGCTGTTCAAAGACCGACGTTCCGCTTCCTCCTTGTTGAGGCGTCCCGCTTGCACCGCCGAAGTCGCCGAAATGCATGATCTGTCGTACGCCGTCGGCGATGCCGGCACCTGCCAAGGCAAAGCCGGCGCGCCACATTGCCGCCTTTTTCCCCGCTTTCACGATCTCCTTTTTCCGCACGTCGTCAATCTTCGCTTCGTGCAATTTGATCATACGCGAGAATTCCATTTCCACGTTGTCGTGGTCGACCACAACAAACGCGCGCCCGAACGCCATCGCCTGAATGAACGAAAGCCTGTTGGCGATCACATTTCCCTTGCGCTCGTCATGCTCTTCAAGCGACGACCCTCCGAAGTTAATGAGGCCAGCCTCGAATTTCTCGTGCATCAAGGCAACCGTCTGTGCGACCTTTTGCTCGAGGAGTCCGCGCCCCGCCGCATCCCCAGTGTTGTTCAACTTCTCCACCAAGCGCTCGATACGGTCGGTGAAGAATGCCGCGTCGGTGTATTCCTTGATCTTCCTCTTTTGTTTCTGTTTTTCTTTGGGGATTTCACCCTCTTTTGCAAGTCGCTCCTTTGCGGTAGCAAGTTGCAACTGAATCTCTTCGCGGTCTTTCTCTCCAAGATTTGTTTTTGCAAGTTCCGCTTCAGCCTCCGCGATGCGTTCCGCAAATGTCGAGACACCGTATTCGATCTCCTCGCGCAGATCCTCTTCGCTCATCCGACCGTCCGCACGCTTTGCCTTGAAAAGACGTTTCGCCTCGCCCTCCCCGATCTTCTTTCCGACCACCCCCGCCACTCCGGCGCTTCCGGCATAGGCAAGCACGGCACCCACGACAGGCATCGTTCCTAAGAGTGCGACGGTCGCACCGCGCGCCGCGGCACCGTAGAGTATGAAGGCGCCTTTTGCCTTCCAGAATTCTTTCGCCGCAGAGAGGATGGTGCTCTGGTCTTCTATCTGTTCAAGTGCCTTTTCCGCATCAGGATGAGTGTTGAAAAGTTGGTCCAACTGTACACGCTCATCAACGGCATTCATTGCGCGCATCGCAAAACCCGGCGGATCCGTTACGCCTCCCTCGGCAAAACGCTCACGGTAGAGTCGCGAAAGACCTCCGCGTGCGCGTTCGTATGCGTCCCTGGCCTCCAGATAGCGTCTGCGGTCTCTCCGCGAAAGCTCACTTGTGTCATACCCCCATTCACGCGGGAGTCCCGCAAAAACACTCGCGACCTGATTGAAATCTTCAAGAAGTTTGCGGTGTTCGGGGGTGATCTTCGGATCCTCGGCGGAGTCAAAAAGGTCCTTTTCGGAAACATAGGCGAGTGCGAGGTCGCCGTCCTCTTTGACATCAACTGCCGGACCTTCCAAGGCAACCTTCACCAGTGCTTCGATGTCAGTAAGTCGTTCTGCGAGAGCCTTCGTGCTTCCCTCGCCCGTCGCAAATTCTCCTTTGCGGGCTTTCGCGAGCAGTTCCTGTTCGAGCTCGGCAACACGATGCTCCGGATTCATTCCGAACGAATATAATTGCTTCCATATTTTCTTGAGTGCCGACGTCTTCCCCCACTCCTCTTTCTGGATCGCACGCGCCTCTTTTTTCACGTCAAGAAGGGTGATCTGTTCGAGGTTCCGAAGCACAAGCAACTGCTGACCCTCGGAGAGTTTTGTGAAACCCTCCATGTTGATGAGATCTTGCTGGTCGATACCGAATCGCTCCTCGAAGCCCTTCGCGACGGACTCGGATAGGACATTTTCGGTGGTTTGCAGACGCTCAACCACCTTCCCCCAACGCACAAGCGGCTCGTGTAAAAGCACCCCGCGCGCACCTTCACTGGTGAAACCCATTGACTTCAGGTCGCCATATGCCTCGAGACCGGCCCCGACGCGCTCTTTGTATTCTTTCCCGAACACCTCATCGGCCACGCTGTCGTACATCTTTTTTTCCTCGGCAGTAAACCGCTCACCGCGATAACCGGCGAGGTCTTCCTTGATGTTCTTCCGTTCTTTATCAAAATAATCGTAAAGTTTGTTTGAGGTGAGAATCTTGACAATCTCCTTGGGCGACCGTCCGTCCCGCAGATATGCAAATATCTCATCGGAGGCGTAACCGTGGTTTTCCATTCCTTCGCGCCGTGCGCGCAAGAGTTTGAAGAACGCCTCGCGTACCTCTTGAGGAGACGCCGCATCGAGGACAAGCTCCCAGGCACCTGTCTCTTTCTCGAACTGCCGATCGTGGCGAAGGTCCTCCTGAAACAAGCTGTTGATGGCATGCTGTTCTTCGTGTGCGCGGATCGCTTCGGGGTCGCCCCATATCTTGTTCGTGAGCGTGGCCTTTTCAACGAGTAGGGTCCCCGCAAGTTCAGGGATTATGCTCCCGTGGAGCGCGAAACCGCCGGCGAGACCGGCTTTTTTTCGTGTTTCGGATGAAACCGCTCGGTCGTCGCTATATCTTTTGCCGCCGTACACGTTCACAAAATCCTCGTTCTTCAACCGGAAACACAGCGTCATCGGCCCCTTCACGATCTCGACCGACCCTTTCGCATCAATGCCGAAGACCGCCCTGAAGAGATCCTTCGGGTCGGGATATTGAGCGTAATATTTCTCCACCGCTTCGTGTTTTTGCTTGTATTTGCCGAAAATCACCTCCGCGCGAGCGCGCTGTGCTTCCGACGCCTCATACTTTTTGGCTTCTTCTCCGAAGTGTTCCATGAACTCTTCGTCGGTCATATCGGGGTTCTTGCGGATCGCCGCGATGGCTTTTGCTTGTGCGCGCGCTATGCCCTTCCTCTGCCAGATGAGTTTGATCTTGTATTCTTTCAGTTTTTCTCTCCGCTCTCCTTTCGGCAGGCGGGCGATGAGCGCAAGCTCGCGTTCGGGGTCAAAAGCCTTTCGTGCCGCCTCGCCCACCTCGACGGGCACGACCTTCTTTTCCTCTTTTGCTATCGACGTCAGTTGGAGCGCGTAGAGGTCGCTCACGGCATCTTTCACCTCCACACTTCCTTCACCGAATTGTTTTTTCATCTCCTCGACACGTTCTCGCGCCGCGGCAAGCAACTTTTCATGTGCTTCCGGCGTCGGCCCCGTCTTTGTCGGCTCGTTCGGCGTGACTCCCGTACCGAGCGCTTCGGTCGCAATATCCACCTCGCCCAAACGGTAGATCGCTTTGAGCGCGGCGAGCTTGCTTTCGTCCTCCGGCGTGCGGTCGGCCTTCGCCTCATATTGTTCGATCGTCACACGCAACTCGTCTTGGGAGATCTGGGGGGCTTCGTCGGAAACACCGCTCTCCGTAACTTGGGCGGGAAAGACCTCGGCAATAGGAATCCCCGTACTCGATCCTTCGGTGAATACATATGCACCGTCCTTGGAAAAACCGCTGATCTTCAAGTTGGGGAAGTCCGTTCCGGTCGATGAGCGCCACGTGACAATCTCCCCCGACCGGAGACCGCCCGCCTCATTGAGCATGTTTTCGTACCCCACGGAAACCGTGAGCGGAGGCTCAGGCAAGACCTCGGTTGCATTTGCTCCTTGGACCAAAACCTCGTTCGACGCCGCACCTGGCTCTTGTTCATTTACCACACTCGAACTTCCTTCTTCCGCGAAATCAATTAGTACGGCCGTCATGTCGTCTTCCTTTGCGCGCAATGCCGGATGCCCGTCGGCGTCGACCTCTTTGCTTCGTTTTTGTGCCGCGGCCACAATGCGCTCCACCGGAGAGAGTGGTGCGTCGGATGCACCCTCGGTGGTTTCAAGGAGCGTTTTCAACTCTCCTTGTGTAAGATTGTCGTGGATGCCGTCAGAGGTCAGGAGAAGCTTGTCGCCGATGCGCAACGCGACCGAAGCGATGCGCGGTTCAACATACTCGCCGCCCAAAGCTTGGGTGATCCTGTTTCTGTTGCCGAAGAGCACTCGTTCTTTCTCGCTCAATGCATCTCTGTCGGTCTCGTTGTTCAGTTTACTTCTGAAAGAGGTCTCCTCTTCCGCCGTAAGCGGCTCATGCAGGTTGCCGAAAATATCATCATCCTGTGTGATCTGCTCAAAAGTGCCGTCCGCATGCATAACATACGCACGGCTATCTCCAACGTTGCCCACCACCGCGATGCGCTCGCCGTTATCACCTTCGTTAATCTTGAGTATCGTCGCCGTCGTGCCTAAGCCGTGAAGACTCGCATCCGCCTTACCCATTTCAAGTAGCGACGCCGAGGCACTCTGCAGTGCTTCTTTGATCGTCTCCGTTGTGTCTTCGAGAGAAGCTTTGGGAGAAAGTCCGCGCAGTGCCTTGTGAATAGCGTCGCGGGCCGACGTTGAAGCGACCGCTCCCGCCGCGTGTCCGCCCATGCCGTCCAAAACGGCAAAGATACCGTTTTCTTTGTCTTCGATCACTGCATCCTCATTGCTTTCGGGGTGTTTTTCGCTTGCCAGACTTTTTGACTGAACACTCAAAGATGCAGGGGCTCTTTCGGCGACATCCTTCCCTCTTTCGTCGACATTGGTCGACGGGGGTGGTTGAGCACTCGTTCGCCCTCGCCGTGCGGCCGCCTTGATCTCCCACCCTTCTTCGGCGACGACGCCGATCGGCTTGCCCGCTTCGATCGCGTCGGCCAAGGCCTTTCCGGAAAGTGTCGGCTTTGCGACCTTTTTCGCGCTTTGTTTTTCGTTTTGTTTTTCATCGTCCTTCGGCGCCAACTCGGGATGCGCTTTCATGAATGCCGCGACGTCGGGGTCTTTGGCGTGCGCTTCCAGTGCATCCCACGGAACAGTTTCGCCCTTCCCGTCGCGCACCAGCTCACGTACATATTCCGAATATGACGGGCGCTTTTCACCCTCTCCGCCCTCGCGCTCCGCTTTGCGCTTTTCTTTGCGTCGCTCGAGTTCGGTCTCAAGATTGAGGCGCTCGTCCGCCGTCATCCGTCCGCCCTTGATGAAGCTCCGGAGCACTCCGTCGTCGATATCTTGACCCGACGCCAGACTTTCAAGCAGGCGCTCGATAGGGCGCTTTTTCTCTTTGACCTCTTTCTTCGGGCGTTCTTCCTTCGGGGGAAGCGACCGATACTGCTCGACAATAGGGAGGATCTCACCCAACACCGCCTCCGCCTGATCGGGTCTGCGCACCAAAACATCGTGCCACTCGAGCGCTCCACGCGCCTGCGGCTTATTCAGCACTTCGACATTCCCCTCTTTAAGCTCTTTCGCAAGCCAGTCGAGATCCTTCGCGCGGTCGAGCGATCGCTTGTAGAGACTCCCCGCGATCTTCGGATTCACATTTTTTGCTCCAAGTTGGTTGTAGAAAGCCCTTTTTCTGCGGTCGGCATCAAAGTAGGCATCCTGCTCTTCCTTCGGGCGCGCCTTTGCTTCGTCGGGTTTTATTTTTACCCATGAAGCATCGGCCAGTTTGACGAGCGGGGCAAGCACTTCTCCGCCGACAAGATCGATCGCAAGCGCTTTTGCTTCTTTATAGAGTCGCCGAAGTTCGCGTTCCGCGTTACTCCACTTTTTCTTTGCGTCATCATTCGTATTTCGCGCATCTTTGTTCGCATTGCTGATATCATGCTGTTCCTGTATCGCTTCTCCCAACAGATTGAGCTTCTGCGCAATCTCCGCATTGTGTTCCGCCGCTTCAGTGTCACCTTCCAGTGCCGCCCCACCCTCTGCCGGCGCTGAAACGCTTTCTATCTCCGAGGGTGGCGGTGCGCTCGCAGAGTGGTGATGCGCATCTGGGGGAGTCTCCTTCGTGGTGTCATCGTCAGCCGCGTCCTCTCCGCGCGGTGACCCTTCGGACGTATCTAGGAATAAAGAGCGCGCTTCAAGACCTCCGAGCGGGAGCTCCTCGCTCGTGCCGGACTCGTCACCCTCCCGACGTAAAATTCTTTCGCCTTCCTTGTTGAACCCCATATAGACCCATTCCTTTCCGTCGAATCGGTAAATCTTCCCTTGTTCAAGAGGGAGTTCGAGGTCGGGAGCGAAGTCGCCTTCCATCCCACCTGCATGTCGATCGAATTCGTCGAACGCTTCGTCGCTTGCGAAAGGCATGCCCGTCGTCCGTTCGATATTGTGTTTCTTCACAAGAAGTTCCAGACTTTCGTTGACCTCCTCTTCGGTGATCTCGCCTTTCTCCTTCTTGGTGGCGAGCGACTGCATCAGCGCATCCTCCTCCGCTCTCATGCGCAACTCACCCTTATCGGGAGATTCACGCCGTCGGTCTGACTGTGGGCCTTCGTTATGCATAGATTATGATAAAAAAATTATACAAACAAAATCGTAAAAAGTCAAGAAAATAGGCCGTCCTCCTCACCTTATTCTACAGCAAAAAAGAAGGTCTGTCAGACCAAAAACGACCGGTTTCTTTAAGTCCTTGGCCGACTTATGCAGAAGGGGGGCAAGTCTTGTGTATTGACCAAAAAGGTCCTAATCGTATCAGACGGGCTCGCGATAGGGGTCTCGGGGGGAAGTCGTCGAGGGCGGTTGCGACACCGGTTGCGGGGGCGTCGGATTGGGGAGCGTCGTCCAGTCGTTAAGCGGTGCGTTCGCTTCTTGAGACAAGGGCACCGGCGGCCGTGCGACTACTTGCGCCTCTCCACTCTCCATCTTTTCACGCAGACGCGCGATGCCGTCACTCGGACTCATGTCGTCTTGATACGGGATCTCATTCTCCGCCAAAATGCGTTTGAAGCTTTCGGTGTAGTAGAGCGGGACACCGCCGGCGTCCGCTTTCGCGACAAGTGCTTTTGCCTCATCGGTGACTCCCAACTTCTTTTGCGCGAGCGGACCGGACCCTTCCGCTCCGGAGAGGTGTACGATCTCGTCAATGGGTATGCCGATCTTCGAACCCACGAACATGATACGGTCTCCGTAAGGAGAAAAACCGGTGATCTTGACGGGCGGGAGATCGTCCGCGCCTTTTGTCCAATGAACGGTCTCACCGATACGAAAGCCGCCCACTTCAACATCTTTGGTCATCATTCTACCTTGTGCCGCATTACCCTCTCCTGTTTCGCCGTCGGCGCTCTTTTGGGGCGGCGTTGTCGGCGGAACTGCCGGGGAAAGCGCCGAGGGTGGCATGGGGACATCGGTAACGAATGCAAGGGGTTGAAAAACAGTCCGGCGCTGATCAAGCGGCGGGTAATCGACCGGATGAGACTGGAACGGGGGCGATGCGGGCTCCGGTGCCGTCGTGACAAATGGTGAAACAGCGTGGACCTGCTGGATCAATTCCGGTGGAGGTGTCGGCTCGGGTGTTGCCACCGCTCTCACCATCGTGCTTACGGGCACTGCAACGAGAGGTGGAACGGATGCGCTCTCAACGGGAGCTGTGACGGGTGGAAGAGGGGGCACCGGAGCCGGAGTGAATGCAACCGGAGGAGGCGGTGGCGGTGGTACTTGAACCGGAGGGACTATAGAGGCGGGAACAGGCTCCGGAGGGAGCGGCGGGGGAATGACTGGCAACGACATCTGGGGCGGCACCGTCGGGGTAGTTGCCTCTGCAAAGGCCGACGCAAACGGAGTGTTCGGCAGTGAAGGCGCTACGGGGGATGGCGGAAGTGGTGCGG
>MHLS01000062.1:4449-5427 GCA_001819095.1 Candidatus Lloydbacteria bacterium RIFCSPLOWO2_02_FULL_54_12 | reverse complement strand
ATCGGGAGTTGGGACTTCCATTGATGAAATGCATTTGCAAAAACTGCATTAGTACTGACTGTAATAGGAATGTTGTTTGGAATCTTCTCGACGAGGTGCGTGAGGATGGGTTTGCCCGCAAGCGGCAGGAGAGGCTTTGGACGCGATTCCGTGAGGGGCCAGAGGCGGGTAGCAAATCCGCCGGCGAGGATGAAGGCTTTCATAGAGGTGAGTTTTTCTAGGGTATTACCGCAAAAACCAATTCCACCAATCATTCTTGGGGCGAACGACCGTCACTGGCACTCCTTCTAGCGACTCCACCGATTCATCGCGCTCCACGATGCCGAAGACGGAGGGAAGCACGATATAGGTGATGCCGCGGTTGCGGCAGGCGGAGAGTAAGTTCAAAGATTGTTCGAGGTCACTCCCCTGAATGAGATGGGTGATCTTGAAGCGCTCGAGCGTCTCCTCGAGTTTATTGAGTTTTCCGAGTACAGGCACGCCTTCGATCGCCGTATCCTTCACTCCACGACCGTCGAGAACGGCAACTGGCTTCAGTGCACTTTTGCGGATCTTCATCGTCTTGAGTAGGGCACGCGATTCCCGCGTTACTCCTACAAGAAGTGTCGGAAAAGCTGGAGGATCGCGACGCAGCAAGCTTCGCTGGATCTGTTCCCAGATGATGTGCCAGGCAAGTGTCGTTACGGTGCTTAATGTGAATGCATAAACGAGGAGCATCCGGCTGAAGAACTCCTTATACGTGAAGTAGTAACCGATCGTGAAGAGCGCGATGCCCACAAGGCAGGAATAGGCGATGTAGGCGGCATTGCGGACGGTCGCCTGATTTCGCGTAAGTGCAAACGTACGTGTCGTTCCGAGGACCACGAGCCATACCGGTGCGATGATCAGCGTCACTACGAAAAATTTCCCGAAGAGAAAATCTGTGGAGAGGATCGGACCGACCTGGAGGAAATAGGCAGCGCAGTACGCGGCAGCGAA
>MHLS01000062.1:3361-4419 GCA_001819095.1 Candidatus Lloydbacteria bacterium RIFCSPLOWO2_02_FULL_54_12 | reverse complement strand
TTGGTTTGTTTGTTTCTTTGTCGTGAAGCATTTCCAACAAACTAGTCAACCAAAAAACCAAAACTATTACTTTTGGCTTACTGAGATGGTCCATGTGTAGGGCAACTTCGTGCTATCCCACGGCACCTCTCCATTCCATTGGTGCGATCCGTTGGCGATGGTGATGCCTCCGGGGAACACATATGTTTCGATCCAGGCGAGCTTCATGGCAATCACATGGTTCGTCCTGGCACGTGCGATGAATGCATCGCGCTGGAAGATGTAATACGTGAGGGATTCGGTAATATCCTCGAAAACATCCCAGGAGGCGTAACCGGTGACGAAGTTTTCGGGCTTCATACCCTCCTTCTGCACGTTGTGCGCCGTCCATGAGATCCGGTAGAAGACGAGGCTTGGGTCGTCATTCCACATGATGTCGTTGCCGTCCTTAAACTCGCTTGCGCCAGCAACTGGGGTTCCTTGCAGACATCCGAGATCGAGTACATGACCGAATTCATGCGCGAAGAGTGTGCGAAATTCATGGTCGTCGATCTTGGAGCCGTCCATGACGATGCTCTCTTTCCCTGCAACGCCGCGCTGACCGCTGTTGTCGTACCGGACGTAGAAATTTTTCATGGTGTTGTGGCATTTTTTCGGCATGAGGCGGAGCATTTCATTCGCGATGAGGCGGTGCCTGAGCAGGATATCGGGCTGGTCAAGAACAGGGAAAATATCTGAAGTGGGGAACGGAGACTGGGGCGATTGTGATTGCACAGATGATGCAGACGCTTGGATGGAAGTAGCTGACGAAGTGCTGCCTGTTAGCAATTCTGCGCGAATGGCACGGGTAGGCTTCCTCTGCTTAAGGGACGCGCGAGCGATCTGGGTTTTTGCAGAGGATCTCTGAGACGATCGGACGGTATCTCCTATGCTACGAATACGCCCTGTCCAGAAGGAAGAGACGCTTGCCACAGGTTGGGATTGTGATACGCTTTTGCCAAGCGCAACGGGAGCGGCAGTTCCGAGGAGCAACGGGCCGATGAGGAAAATGGCGAGGGGGAGTACTCTCACGTGTGCTG
>MHLS01000062.1:2886-3341 GCA_001819095.1 Candidatus Lloydbacteria bacterium RIFCSPLOWO2_02_FULL_54_12 | reverse complement strand
TATTTTATACTATAATATTGTTTAAATGTCAATGTCATTATTCTCTGATACATCTGGTGCTCCTGAGCCAACGGAAATACCTCTAATGGCAGATTCTCCTGTTTCTACGGGGGGTGCTGCAGCCGTAGCAAACCCTGCAGTACACCCTGGTCAGACCTATACGGTGACGATCGAAAAGCTGACCTTTGGAGGGTCTGGATTGGCTCATGTAGGCGATTTGGCTGTCTTTGTTCCCAGCACCATTCCCGGACAGCAGGTCGAAATCATCATCACCAAATTCCGGGGAAATTCCGCAGAGGCACGAGTGAATAAAATCGTCCGGAAAGCAAAAGATGAGATCATGCCAAAGTGCCAGCACTTCCACGATTGCGGTGGATGCCAGTGGCAGAATCTTCCGTACGATAAACAGATCGGATTCAAGGAAGAGATTGTTCGCGAGACTCTGGCTCATCTCA
>MHLS01000062.1:0-2811 GCA_001819095.1 Candidatus Lloydbacteria bacterium RIFCSPLOWO2_02_FULL_54_12 | reverse complement strand
GGATCTATTTCGACAATGGTCCGACCGTGGGATTCCACCAGCCTGGAAAGTGGGAGACGGTTCTCCCAATTTCGGAATGCCACCTCTACGACGAGCAGATCGGGCAACTTCTTGCGGACGTCCGCAAGTTTATGCAGGAGACCAAGCTTCCTGTCTATAACCCCAAAACCCATAAGGGACTCTTCCGCACATTGCTCCTGCGCCGCGGTATTCACACGGGAGAATCGATGATTGCGTTCGTTGTGAAAGCTCGCAAAAAAGAACTCGAGCCAATCTTCCAGCACTTCATGCGGTTTGCAGGGCGCTCAGGATTGAAGTCGCTTCTCGTCATTGAAAATATGAGCCTCAATGACAAGCCCGAAGAACCCAAAGTGCATTGCCTCGCCGGAAAACCTTTCATCACCGAGCGACTCTTCGATCTCACATTCGAAATCTCGCCTTTCTCTTTCTTCCAGACAAACACATTAGCAGCAGAGAAACTGTATCAGGCGATCGTCGACGGCGCGGAGATCGGGCAAAAAGACGTGGTGCTCGATGCCTACTGCGGCATGGGGACGATCGGGCAGTACGTGGCGCGCTTCTGCCAAAAAGTCGTCGGCGTGGAAAGTCACCCGACAGCAATCGAAGACGCACTCAAGAGTGCCGGCAAAAATCGCATCGGCAATATCAGCTTCTACAAAGGGCGCATGGAGCAGGTGATCGGTGATCAACTGGCACCCAATGGCAAATACCAATTCACCGTCGCGATCGTCGATCCGCCGCGCGCCGGCATGCATCCGAAGGCGCTTGCGGGTGTGCTTGCCCATAAACCTGAGAGATTGGTGTATGTCTCGTGTAACACTGCGACTTTTGCACGTGATCTCGGCGTTATCTTAAAAGCAGGATATGACCTGCGAACGGTGCAGCCGGTGGATTTGTTTCCGCATACGTCGCATATAGAGACGGTTGCTGTGCTTCAACGTCGATAAGAGTTTGCGAGGATTGCGGAGTTTGCGAGATGCATCTTGTGATCACTGTAGGATGCGTTTGCACCTATTGCATTCCTTCAACATTGGGCATGATTCTTTACTATGCATAGAGCTGCACAGCGCGATCACGAGCTTGAAACTCTCAATGGGATTATCAGTCGAGAGGAACTCAGACGGATACGCCAAGATGCATTTGGTACAACCTGCCCTATTCCCATGCGGAAAGAACGAATACCGAAACAACTGTCGGTGCAGGAGAGAAGGAAACTTGAAAAGTTCTACAATGCTCACAGAGTGACCGAGTATTCGGATGTTGCGCACTATGGGACATATCATATTGCGCGACGTATTTTTGAGCTTCTTGGTCATCAAGCATTGTCGGAGAGGCTCGTAGTACCCAGTCTGGAAGATGTGAATGAGGAAAGTCCCGTCGATAATATCATTGTTGCCGGCACTGCATGCTCTGGGAAAAATAACCACGCATCAAGAATTGCAACGGCACTTGGGCGAACCTTCATCGATATTGATGATTTTGTTGCAGGGCGGTATCTCCAGAAGATGAAAAGAGGCATTCCTCCTACGACTGAAGACAGGCTATCCGTATACATCACCGCATTGCATATTATGCATCTCATGAATGAAACTGGCCGCAAGGTTGTTTTGATTTATCCTGCTCAAAAGCAGGTGTATCGGGATCTTCTTCGCACCGCACGAAACGTTCGTTTTGTGCTGCTTCACGCACCAAAGGACGTCCTATTGCAACGAGCCAGACGTAGGAAACATCCGATCATTCATGGTGACCGTTGTGAGCCCTTCATTGAAGATCAAGTACGCATTTTAGAGATGCCAACAGGATATGAATGCATGGATACAGTAAGTGTATCGACCGATGCTCCGGAAAATAAAGTGCAAAAAATCATTCAAGAGCATCTGCATCAGTGGTTGTTTGCCAATGCCAAACTTCTTTAATCTACTTTTGAATTGATGGTTCAGTAACTCCACAAACTTTTATGCATCACAGTTTTCGCAGTCCCAACAGCAGCAGACCGGGTAAACTTGACGAATAATGCAGAGCTTGCTTAATGTTCAAATACGTTATAGCTTTCTCAGCCATGGATCATACGACTCTTGATGAAGCTCGCGTTCGGCAATTGGTCTCTGAGAGCGATCCGGCGCGGCGCGTGGAGGCAATAATGCAGTTTGTTATGGATTTGCGTGTTGGAGAAGCAAAGAGATTCAGGGAGCTTCTCCGATCTCTTGGCTCAGAAGGTCATGTTGGAGCCGAGGTGGCCGCTAATCGGAGGCAGATCTTGGATGTGCTGCAGCATGAAGAGGATATGCACCCGGATGTCGAGCGAGGCTCTGAGCAGTTTGCCATCATCAATATGAACGATGCACCTGAGGACAGGGATACTTGGGGAACATCACGGCACGTTGACCGCACACAAGAATTGGGCTGGTCTTTCGATGCAGAGCTTATAGAACTGGATGGAGAATTTGGAGCAGCGTACAGCGACCAGCCACATATCTATTTCCTTGTGGATGGAGAAGTAGATATTACTATTGGCGACAAGCCCTCCGTACCGATGACCCGGAATGCGCAAGCAGCGATTCCTGCAGGCACCAGTTTCAAGGTATCCGGTCATGGCAAGGTATTCGCACTCCACATGCATGCTGAAAAAATGCGAGGACTGCAGCCGGAAGTGGTGGTAGGGAACTTCGATGATGTGCCTGTTGGTGCATCACAGGAAGCGCCATATCATGCTGAAACGGCGCAGTGTCCCTGCGGACCTTCCCGCAGAATCCAGCTGATAAAACATGGCTGGGGTTTAAGTACGCACCT
>MHLS01000061.1:2897-12227 GCA_001819095.1 Candidatus Lloydbacteria bacterium RIFCSPLOWO2_02_FULL_54_12 | reverse complement strand
GGACAAGTCTAATGACCCATTCAACAATTACGAGAAGTAATCAGGCACAGGCGTGGACGACGGTGTTCGCGTTTTACCTCTAACGGGGTGGATAGAACCAGCACATTTGCTATTGTCGGGTTGCTTGTCGTCGGGGTCGGCTTTTTTCTCGTGCTCTTGTTCACGAACAGGGAAAAATCATCCGGAACGGATGTGCCGCCGGAGGCACCGCTCAACGCCGATTGGACGACGGCGCCCGCGACGGACGGCACTACGACGGCAAATAACGTGACTGTGACCCCGAAGACCGTTGTCACCGCGAAGCATGCGTACCGAAACGGTATGCACATCGTCGCGGGGGAGATACCGCTTCCGACGCCGTGCCACCTGCTCGAGGCTAAAGGAACTGCGTCCGACGATAAGAAAGCGGTTGCGATCGCTATCGTTTCGAGCATAAAGACGGACGAAATGTGCGCGCAAGTCATCACGCCGGCGCGTTTCAAGGTAAGCGTCAAAGCACTGCAGAGCGCAAAATTGAGCGCCACGCTGAACGGTCAGGCGGTCACGCTCAACCTTATCGAGGCGGGAGCGGATGACGACCTCGACAACTTTGAACTTTACATCAAAGGCTGATGCGGAGCATTTTGCTATACTGGCTTTGTGCAATGGAACGACCGACCGATACGTTTTGTGGCGGGACTGCACGGCAACGAGAAAGCGCCCGTGCGAGCACTCGAGTCACGAGGGCTTCGTTTCGTGTTGGGAAATCCGAGGGCGTACGAGCGGAACGTTCGCTTTATCGAGCGCGACCTTAACGCTTCGTTCGGCGTAGAGGACGGGTCGTATGAAGCTCTGCGGGCCGCCGAGATCCTTCGCAAGATCGGTGAAAAAGAGGTAGTCGTAGATTTTCATACCACCTCTGCATCAAGCGTTCCGTTCGCGATACTTACCGACAAGAAGATGCTTCCGCTCGCGGAGCGTATCGGCGTGGCGTATGCGGTATTGATGACCCACAATATCAAAAAGGGTCACGCGCTGATCAACTTTCGAGACGGCATATCTGTCGAGATGCATGGGTATGATACGGAAGAAAGTTTTCAGGCGACTCTGCACGTTCTCCGTGCTCTTTCGGAAGAGCGGTCAGTGCCGGTACGGGTCTACGAAGTGTATGGCGTTATCAAAGAACTGGGGGACTATGAGAATTTTACGGAGCATCCCGACGGCTTTACGCCGGTACTCGTCGGTGAGCAGTCATATGATTTCATCGGACTGAAGGCGCGGCGATTGGGGTAATGATCCGGACACTTGCCCGCCTCACATTAATTTGCTACGCTCTTTCTATCGTATGGCAAAACAAACACGCGAACTTCTCCTGATGCTCGTTATCGGCGTCTTGATCGGCGTTTCCGTGGTCATGATCTCCACTCGGGGCGGGTGGCTACGCGACGGCGAGAATGATGCATCGACCGCCGAAAGCATGAACACCCCCGAAACACCTGTGGTGACGTCACAGGATTCCCTCACCGCCGCACCCGGCGATTTTCCTCTTCCGCCGTCCATCCCCGACAATACGCGCGTCGGACTTTCGGCACTCGATCAACTCCACGGAAAGACCATTGCCGTCGGCGGCTTGGCTGTTCTCGGAACAAAATGGGTCGCGATCTACGACGATCACGGCGGAAAGCCCGGTTGGATCCTCGGTGCAGGGCGCGTGCATGAAGGGGACACCGGCATTGTGGTCGAGCTCTTGCGCCAAGAGGGAACGGTCGCGGGAGGAATATATTATGCGGCGATATTGAACGACGACGGCGACGACGTGTTTAACCGACTGACCGACCTCCCACCCCTTTCTCCCGACAAGGTGACGATCGTGCGCTTCCGCGTTCGATAGCGGGTAAAAACCCTGCGTTTAAGCCGAAGTTTGGAGAGAGGACGTCACTGCGACCCGACCGACCGGTGCCGACTGTGGTATAAGGTATAATGTTCGCCAAAGGCGAGACAGCCCCAAGAGGGCGCGTCAGGCCTTTGTTACGCAAGTTTGCGTAGCGGTCGGAAGCGGGGAAACATTGCCGTCATTGAAAAGAGATAGTCTTTTTATCAGCAGTTCACGCGCGGCTTTATTCATATGAATGTTTGACAACGCGAGATGAAGCACATCAAGGTACTCATGTTCGGATGGGAATTCCCGCCGCATAACAGTGGTGGACTGGGTACCGCGTGTTACGGTCTCGCGCGCAGTCTCTCAAAGGCGGACGTGTCGATTACGTTCGTGCTCCCGAAGCGGCTTGACGGGCTCGATCACAACTTTCTCAAGATCGTTTTTGCGAATATCCGCAACGTGAAGATGCGCGGCGTGAAAACGCTCATCCACCCGTACATTACCGCCGACCTTTACGACGAGTATCTGCGTACCGCACCCGACAGCGAACTCTACGGACTCAACCTCTTCGACGAGGTCAGGCGCTACGGACTTCAGGCGCGCATCATCGCCCGCGAAGAAACATACGATGTCATCCACGCACACGACTGGCTTTCTTTCCGTGCCGGCATCGAGGCAAAGCGCGTTTCGGGGCGCCCGCTCATCGTCCACGTGCATGCTACCGAATTCGACCGCACGGGAGGCCATCCTAATCAATATATCTACGACGAAGAACGACGCGGCCTTTTTGCCGCTGACTGCATCATTGCGGTATCGCAGCATACGAAGAATGTGATCACCGAACATTACGGGATCCCCGACGACAGAGTGGTGGTCGTCCATAACGGCATCGACATCGAGGATCACCATCGCCCCCTGCCTCCGGCGCTAGAGCACATCCGTGCGGCGGGGAAGAAGATTGTCCTTTTTGTCGGACGCATCACGATACAAAAAGGCCCCGATTATTTCATCAAAACGGCAAAGCGCGTACTCGAATTCGACCCCAATGTGTTGTTCGTCGTTTCCGGCTCGGGGGATATGGAGCGGCAGATCATCCGCATGGCCGCCGACCTCGGGCTCGCCGACAAGGTCATCTTTGCCGGATTCGTGCGCGGCGAAGAACTCCAGAAGCTCTATCGCGCCGCGGACCTCTTCGTCATGCCGTCGGTGTCGGAGCCGTTCGGATTGACCGCGCTTGAGTCATTGGCGAACGGCACCCCAATACTGGTTTCCAAACAGTCCGGCGTCTCCGAAGTCCTGACCCACGCTCTCAAGTCCGATTTTTGGGACATTGACGACATGACGGACAAGATCGTGGGCACCCTGCGAAGCAGCGGACTGCGCGAGACACTCGGTGAATTAGGCGCTCGCGATGTGCTCCACCTGACGTGGGAAAGCGCCGCAGGGAAGTGTACGCAAATCTATAATGACCTCCTTCGCGCTTAAAATACCAGCTCTTTTCTTAAAGCTTATCTCTTAAATCTCATTTGAAACTCCATGGCCTCCATCTGCTTCTATTTCCAAGTGCACCAACCGTATCGCATCAAAAAGTACCGCATCTTCGACGTGGGCCACGATCACGAATATTTCAATGACCGCTCTGAAAGAGACCTGAACAACGAGAAGATCCTACACAAGGTGGCAAAGAAGTGCTACCTGCCGACGAACAAGCTCCTGCTCGAACTTTTGGAAAAACATCCGGAATTCAAGATTGCCTTTTCATTTTCCGGTGTTTTTCTCGACCAACTCGACGAGTTTTCGCCGGAGACGCTGAAGTCCTTCCAGAAACTGGTCAAAACGGGGCGTGTGGAGATCCTCGACGAAACATATTATCACTCGCTTGCATTCCTCTACTCAAAAGACGAATTCGTTCGCCAAGTGGAACTCCATCGGAAAAAGGTCAAGGAGCTGTTCGGCGTCGTTCCGAAAGTGTTCCGCCATACGGAACTGGTCTACAACAACGAGCTCGCGAAATTCGTTGAAGATATGGGCTACAAAGCGATCTTGGCCGAAGGCGCCGATCACATCCTCGGCTGGAGAAGCCCGAATTTCGTGTATCGCGCGCCGAACGTGACGAAGATAAAGACGCTCCTCAAGAATTATCGTCTCTCCGATGATATCGCTTTCCGATTCTCTTCGCGCGACTGGGCCGAATGGCCGCTCACGTCGGAGAAATTCGCCCGCTGGGTGGACGCGGTGAACGGGAACGGCAATCTGGTGAACCTCTTCATGGACTACGAGACTTTCGGCGAGCATCAGTGGGAGGACACCGGCATCTTCGATTTCATGCGCGCGCTTCCGCGGGAACTTCTCAAACATCCTGACAATGATTTCGTCACACCCTCCGAGGCGGCGAAACGCTATCCTGTCGTCGGCGAATTCGATGCGCACAACTTTGTTTCGTGGGCGGACGTCGAGCGCGACCTCTCGGCATGGCTCTCCAACTCGATGCAGAAGGAGGCGATAACGAACCTCTATGCGCTTGAGGGAGAGGTGCTCGCGACAAAGGATGCAAGGTTGATCGAGGACTGGCGAAAACTCCAGACGTCCGATCATTTCTACTATATGTGTACAAAGTGGTTCGCAGACGGTGACGTGCATAAGTACTTCAATCCTTACGATACGCCGTACGAAGCGTTCATTGCCTACAACAACGTGCTTCAGGACCTGCGCTTGCGTATCGCGGGGACAAAAAAGAAGAAGGGCGGCCTGCCTGCGCTAAGTGAAGCGCGGCGGGCAGGTGTGAATGTTCCTCCAAAGAAGACGGTCAAAAAAGTGACGTTTGCCAAGAAGAAGAAAGTACCCAAAAAACAAGTTGCCGCAAAAAAGAAGAAGTGAAATACAGGGTCGAACACAAAAATACAAGGTCCGACCTTGGGGACTGATTCTTAAGGTCGGACCTTGTATTTCCTCAGGTCTGTGCTTTGAAGAGCCAAAGATCTTTACATCCTCAAACCTGCCGCCCGCGCCCTTATTTTGGTACACTATCTTCATGCCCCGCTCGCTTGCATTCGGAAACGGCTCCTCGCTTGTCTTGCTTGACCGCTTTGCCCGCATCCGCGATTTTTATTATCCGTATGTCGGCCTTGAGAATCATATCGGCGGTGCCTATGCACATCGGATCGGCGTCTTTTCCGAGGGGCAGTTTTCCTGGCTCGATGACGGGTCGTGGACGATTGACATCCGTTCCGACCTTGCCTACACGGGTCTTTCGACGGCATTCTCACGCCGCCTTGGCGTAGAACTCCAGTTCACGGACGCGCTCCACAATGAGAAGGACATCTTTTTGCGCAAGGTGAAGGTGCACAACCGCCTTGACCGCGAAAGAGAAGTCCGCGTCTTTTTCAACCAACAGTTCGAGATATACCACTCGGAAAAAGGGGACACCGCCTTTTACGATCCGGCGACGAATACGGTCATCCACTACGAAGGCAAGCGAGCATTTCTCGTCAATGCGACCTCCGGCGAGCGGGGCTTCGACGAGTATTCCGTCGGGCTCTTCCAACTGGAAGGGAAGGAGGGGACGTACAAGGATGCGGAGGACGGCACGCTGTCGAAGAATCCCATCGAACACGGCCGCGTCGACTCGACCATAGCAGTCTCCCTCCATATCCCGAAGGAGGAGTCGCACTACTTCAACTATTGGCTTGTGGCGGGAAGTTCGGTCGACGAAGTGAAAGAACTCAATCGCTACGTGATCCACCACACCCCCGAGAGCCTCCTCGATTCAACGCGGGATTATTGGCATGCATGGATCGAGCGGAACGAATGGAATTTTTACGGTCTGGGCGAGAACGTCATCGAGCTCTTCAAGAAGTCACAGTTCTTTCTCCGCTCGCATGTCGACCAGCATGGCGGCATCATCGCTTCGGGAGACTCCGACATGCTTCAGGGCGGGCGCGATACTTATGCTTATGTTTGGCCGCGCGACGGGGCATATGTTTCCGTGGCGCTCGACTGGCTCGGCGACCGGCATAGTACGAGAAAATTCTTCGAGTTCATCAAAGCGGCGCTTTCGCCGGAGGGATATCTCATGCACAAATATCGTGCCGACGGCTCGCTCGGTTCTTCGTGGCACGGATGGCTTGTCGGCGGACATCCGGAACTTCCCATTCAGGAAGACGAGACGGCGCTCATACTTTGGGCGCTTTGGGAACACTGGAAGTCGACCAAGGATATCGACTTCATCGAGTCGATGTACGGATCGTTCATCGAGCCCGCCGGAAGATTTCTTGCCGCGCATCGCGACCCGTATACGGGACTTCCGAAACCCTCGTACGATCTTTGGGAAGAGAAATTCGGCGTACATACCTACACCGCCGCGACGGTCTACGGAGGACTCAAAGCGGCCGCCCAGTTCTCCGACATACTCGGAAAGGATAAGAGCGAGAATAATTTCGACCGCATCGCCGAGGAGATGAAGGGCGCCATCGTGAAACATCTGTACAATCCCGAGAACGGGAGTTTCTATCGTTCGCTTTCTGCGGAGCCGAAGGGACTCACGGTCTACGATCGCACGATCGACGCTTCGAGCGCATTCGGCATCTTTCAGTTCGCCGTCTTGCCGGCCGACGACGAGCGGGTCGTTCGCGCGATGGCGCTCGCCAAGGAGACACTTTCCATTAAGACACCCGTCGGAGGTATCGCGCGCTATGCCGGCGACGACTACTACCGGAGTGCCCCCGGTACGCCGGGCAACCCTTGGTTCATCACGACCCTCTGGCACACGCAATACGCTATCGCAAGAGCCGCGAACGATCAGGCGCTTGAACAGGTGCGCGCGGACTTGAACTGGGTCGAGCGCAATGCACTGCGCTCCGGCGTTCTTTCCGAACAGCTGAATCCTCACACGGGAGAAGAGGTAGGTGCGGCGCCCTTGACGTGGAGCCATGCGGAATACATTCGCACGGTCGCGCTCTATATGAGAAAATTAAGGGAACTCGGGATAACGAAGTAAGAGGATGAAAGAAGGATTTACCTACACACCCCATCATGACTTAGTGACACCGTCTTCTCCGGCGCTTGACGCCTATATAGGCGAGATCGCGGCGATGAAGGAGGGTGCGGCGGGAAAGTATTCCGTCCACGAATCCTCCCTCTTTCTTCCGCTTGACGAAAAGATACTGGCGGAAGCGGAATCGCAGGGAGAGAAGTACGTGAGTGCGCAGTTGCGATATATTGTCGTGATCGGCATCGGCGGCTCGAATTTGGGCGCCAAGGCTGTTTACGATGCACTTCGAGGGACGTACGATCCCGCCCGTCCGCAAAAGCCGAAGCTTGTTTTTTTGGACACACTTTCTCACGATACATTCCGTGCCCTCGACGAACTGTTTGAAGCGCGCGTCGAGCATTCCGAGCAGGTGCTCATCAATATCGTGAGCAAGTCGGGAACGACCGCCGAAAGCGTCGCCAATTTCGCTCTGCTCTACCGGTCTCTTGCAAAACGTCTCCCCGACATCGCCTCGCGCATAGTTGCGACAACGGATCGCGACTCTCTGCTCTGGAAGGCGGGTGAAAAGCACGGCTGGGGCCTTCTCGCGATTCCTCTACCCGTGGGCGGACGCTTCTCGGTCTTCTCCGCCGTCGGCCTCTTTCCGCTCCTTGCGGCGGGCATCGACGTGCGCGAATTCTGTCGTGGCGCCGCCGAGATGTGCAGGGCGATCACTTCACCTGACGAAACGAATCCCGCGAGGAGACCTGCCGAAGAGCTCTTTGCGGCGATGCGGTCTGGCTGTTCCATGGTGAACCTTTTTTATTTTCATCCCGAACTGGAATCGCTCGGCAAGTGGGAGCGCCAACTCATCGCGGAATCGCTCGGCAAAGAGAAAGATGTTACGGGAAAGACGGTGCATGCCGGCATTACACCCCTTGTCTCGATCGGCTCGACGGACCTCCATTCTATGGCACAGCTCTATTTCGGCGGTCCTCGCGACAAGTTCACGTTGCTCATTCGCGCGAGCGAAACGAAGGGCGATCGTATACCGGAAGAAGGCCCGCTCTCCGATATCGTTCCCGGACTTGCCGGCAAAGAGACGAGTGCGGTCATGGACGCCATCTATCGGGGAGTTTCCGCGGCATACAAGGCGCATGCGCTCCCGCACGGTGAAGTCCTGCTGTCGACGGTCTCGAGTCATGCGCTCGGTCAATACATGGAGTGGCGCATGGCGACGGTGATGTATCTGGCGAAACTCATGAAGGTGAACGCATTCGACCAGCCGAATGTCGAAGATTATAAGTCGGTGACAAAGAAACTTTTACAATAGCGATATGGCATTCATACTTTTTGACATCGGAGGAACCAACATGCGCGTAGCCTCTTCGCGCAACGGTATGACGTTCGGAGAGCCGAAGATAATTCCGACGCCCAAAGATTTTGACGACGGCATGAAGACGCTCAAGGAGGCCGCACTTTCCCTTACGGAGGGTGAGGAGGTGAGTGCGGTGGGGGGCGGGATCGCAGGGACGCTCTCGCGCGACCGAGCGGTCTTTGTGAACGGGCCGCATCTGCAGGGTTGGAACGGGAAGCCGATAAAGAAAGCGCTCGAAGAACTTTTTGGCGCTCCCGCATTCGTTGAGAACGACACCGCTATCGTCGGCCTTGGTGAAGCGGTCGCCGGAGCGGGAAAAGGCCACGCAATCGTCGTCTATATGACCGTTTCAACCGGTGTCGGCGGTACGCGCATCGTCGACGGTAAGATCGATGTTTCCGCGATGGGTTTCGAGCCGGGACACCAGATCATCGACGCGGGAGGGGCGCTCCACGAAACGACGGTCGCGGGCCGCGGTATCGACCTTGAAGGATATATCTCCGGAACGGCGGTCTCCGCGCGTTACGGCAAAAAGCCCAAAGAGATTACCGACCTTGCGTTCTGGGACGAAATGGCGCGTTTGCTCGCATACGGCTTGAATAACACGATCGTGCATTGGTCGCCGGATATCGTCGTCATCGGCGGCTCGATGATGAACCAGATCGGGATCCCCGTCGACCGCGTGCGCGCTCATCTGAAGGGTATTCTCCACATCTACCCCGAGCTTCCCCTGATCGAGCATTCGGCTTTGGGCGAGATCGGGGGCCTCCACGGGGCACTCCATTTCGTGAAGCAATCGCTTTCTCGCAAGAAATAAACAACCGCCCCTGAACAGAGGCGGTTTTGTTGGTGCGAACTTACCGTCGGTCGAAGAGTTGGAACTCGTACGGGAAAGCGTTCTTTTCGTCGGCCTCGTAACGCCGGTTGTACGTCAACTCCCAGTCGCCTTTCTCAAAGGCGGGGAAGTGGGTGTCGCCTTTGAACTCGCCTTCCACGACGGTGAAAAGGAGCGTTGCGGCGTCGCCCAAGAATTGCGCATAGACATTTGCGCCGCCGATGACGAAGATGTTCTCCGCGCCGGGCGAACTCAAAGCGTAAAGGAGGGCCTCGTCCTTGTTCCTTGCG
>MHLS01000061.1:0-2884 GCA_001819095.1 Candidatus Lloydbacteria bacterium RIFCSPLOWO2_02_FULL_54_12 | reverse complement strand
CTCGCTTCAAGTTGCCGCTTGCCGAGAGCACGATGTTCGTGCGCCCCTCCAAGGGTTTGCCGATCGACTCGTAGGTCTTTCTCCCCATGATGATGGGGTGTCCCATGGTGGCCTTCCTGAAACGCGCCATATCTGCTGGGAGTTTTCCCATCCACGGGATCTTCCCGTCATTTCCGATGAGTCCGCGCTGGTCCATCGCGGCGATGATGCTGATGTACATGGTTTTCTCCGGTACAAAATACCCTACGGATAACCATAGGGTAAAAACGTTTAAACTGCAATCGGCGCTTTGATGGCGGGGTGCGGATCGTACCCGACGATCTCAAAATCCTCGAAGCGGAAGTCGTCGAGCGAATCGACCTTCCGATTGATGACGAGTCGCGGCAACTTCTTCGGTTTCCGTGATAACTGCTCGTCCACCTGTTCAAGGTGATTGAGATAGATGTGGCAGTCGCCGCCCACCCATACGAATTCTCCCGGCTGAAGTTCTGTCACATGGGCGATCATGACGGTGAGAAGCGCGTAGGAGGCGATGTTGAAGGGAACGCCGAGGAAGGAGTCGCAACTGCGTTGATAGAGCTGACACGACAGCTTTCCGTTCGCGACGAAGAATTGGAAGAGGCAGTGGCACGGCGGAAGACCCGCCTTGGCCATCTCGCCGATGTCGGCGACATTCCACGCGGAGACGATGAGCCGCCGCGAGTCGGGATTCTTCCTGATCGCGTCGATTACCTCTCCTATCTGGTCGATCTGTCTTCCGTCGGGTGTCGGCCAACTGCGCCATTGGTATCCGTAGATGGGGCCCAGTTCACCGTATTCCTTCGCGAAGGCATCGTCCGTTTTGATCCGCGCGATGAACTCCGCGAGCCCTTCCTTCCATTCAACCGAGTTCGTCGGGGGAACATTTTTCCCATTCGCGACGAGGTACGCTCGGTACGGCCATTCGTCCCAGATGTGGACGTCGTTCTCCGCGAGGTAGCGCAGGTTTGAGTCGCCACGAAGGAACCACAAGAGTTCGTGGATGACGCTTTTGGTATAGATCTTCTTCGTTGTGAGAAGGGGAAAACCCTTATCGAGATCGAAGCGCATCTGATAACCGAGAACGCTCAATGTGCCGGTACCCGTGCGGTCGGATTTTTGCATGCCGAACTTCTTGATGTGTCGGAGGTATTTGAGGTATTGGCGCATGGTCTTTCTGTGGGATAAGGTGCATCTCTTGAAGACTATAACATGCGGGCGCATGGTTACTTTATCCACAGGCTCACTTGAGAAGGCCGGAGAAAAGACAAGGTCCGACCTTAGGGGCAACTTCTTCAAGGTCGGACCTTGTCTTTTCTCCGGCCTAACCTTGACCGCTTTCAAAAAACTTCGTGTGGAGGTATATTCACCCCAAATACAAGTCTGCTGAAGAAATACGAGGTCGGACCTTGAAGAAGTTGCTCCGAAGGTCGGACCTCGTATTTCCTCATCTTGTACACGGGTAAGCATGGGGGTATAGTCAAAAAAACATGCAGAAATTCGGATTTTCTATTGAGAAAAAATTGGGGGGAGGCACACTGGGGCGTGCCGGCGTCATCCACACACCGCATGGTGACATCGCAACACCGGCTTTTATCGTTGTGGGAACAAAAGCGACGGTGAAAGCGCTCACACCCGAACAAGTGAAAGATCTTGGCGCGCAGGCGGTCCTTGCGAACACTTACCATTTGTATTTACAGCCGGGAGACGAATTGGTGCGCGACGCAGGAGGTTTAGGAAAGTTCATGCACTGGGACGGACCGACCTTCACCGACTCCGGCGGTTTTCAGGTCTTCTCGCTCGGCGCGGCATTTGGCAAAGGTGTGAGCAAAGTAGCAACAATGGCTACCCCCGATACAAGGTCGGACCTTGAGAATAAGGATTTAAGGTCCGACCTTGTATCGACATTAGATACTGACGACGCGCGAAGCGAACACGCCCGCCCTGCAAAAGTTGACGAGGACGGCGTCACATTCAAGTCACACATCGACGGCAGTTCGCATCGGCTTACACCGGAACGCTCGCTTCAAATTCAGCACTCGATCGGCGCCGACATTCTCTTCGCGTTCGACGAGTGCACATCCCCCTTGGACCCGCATGCAAAACAAAAGGCCTCACTCGACCGGACACACCGATGGGCGAAGCGTTCGCTTGACGAACATCGTAAACTCTCATCTTCTGGTACAAGGTCCGACCTTGTACAGCGGGAACAGGCGCTTTTCGGCGTGATACAAGGCGGCAAGTTCCGCGATCTGCGTGAGGATTCGGCGCGCACAATCGGGGGAATGGATTTTGACGGCTTCGGTATCGGCGGCTCGTTCACGAAAGAGGATATCGGAACGGCGGTCGCATGGGTAAACGCGATACTTCCCGAAGAAAAGCCGCGGCATTTACTCGGAATAGGCGAGCCCGTCGACCTTTTCCTCGGTGTCGAGAACGGCGTCGACACCTTCGACTGTGTCGCGCCGACGCGAATGGGGAGAAACGGCGGACTTTACACAAAGGACGGGCGAGTGGCCATCACGAATGCGAAATTCGTGAACGACCACGCCCCCGTTGAAAAGGACTGCAGGTGTTACACGTGCAAAAATTTCACCCGTGCGTACCTCGCGCATCTTTTCCGCGCCGACGAAATGCTCGCCGCGACGCTTGCGTCGATCCACAACCTCTATTTTATCGTCCGATTGGTCAGATGTATTCGAGAGTCTATTATTGCTGAGAATTTTTCACAGTTTAAAGATGGATTTTTGAAAAGATATTATGGCTGACCAACCGTAACGCTGCGCTTTAATGGACGATTGCGCGATGTAATTTCGGAGATAATACCCAAAATCACCGGTTTATTCCCCGGTGTTTTTTGTACCCT
>MHLS01000060.1:11775-20731 GCA_001819095.1 Candidatus Lloydbacteria bacterium RIFCSPLOWO2_02_FULL_54_12 | reverse complement strand
GACCAGTCAAATTTGTCGACGGCGCGGAAGAGGCCGAGATTCCCCTCTTGGATAAGGTCAAGGAGGGTCAAGTCGGGAGAGCGACCGGCGTATTTCTTGGCGACGGAAACGACGAGGCGCAAGTTGGCGCGTGCGAGGAGATTCTTGGCTTCGAGGTCGCCGGCCTGAATGCGCTGGGCGAGCTCGCGTTCGTCGCGGGCGGCTAAGAGCGGATACTGTCCTATTTCGCGGAGATACATCTGGGTCGAGTCGTACGGGGAACTTTTCGTATTCAAATATTTCTTCGAAGCACCGGGCATCGGCTCTTCGTCGGAAGCGACCTCGAGAAGCCCGCCGGACTCCAAGATGTCGACGCCAATCTCGCCCATCCGGTCGTACACCTCTTCGAGGAAGTCGACGTTGTTCTCGATCTCGGGGAAGACGCGGAGGATCTCGTCGAAGGTGATGAAGCCGCGGTCGCGCCCCTTTGTGATGAGGCCGGAGAGCTTGTGCTCCAAAGCCTTGCGCTCCTTGGTCATCGTCTTCTTGGGGGGCGTTGCGAATTTCTCCCGCCTTGCGAGCACCTTCGCTTCCTGACGCTTCAACTTGGCATCCGCCTTCTTGGCCGACCGCAAAGCGGTCTTCGCGGCCTTGGCGTCGCGCTTCTTCGCGTCTTTGAGCTTTTTGGCGCTCTTTGCGGCCTTGGCGCGGAGCTTTGTAGCCGTCTTTTTGGTCGTTCCCTTCTTTGGCATAATGTTGATTAATCTATCAGTAAACGTGGAAAAAGGCCAGTATAATCAAGGCTGTGCGCGTTTCAGGCGCCGGTCCTCGAGCGCGATCACCCGAGGAGTAATAGACTGGAATTCACGCAAAAGCGTCGTTTCTTCCTCCTTCGCCTCGCGGAGCTTGGCGTCGACAATCTTCTTCATCAGCTCCGCCTGCTTCTCTTTGAGGACCTCCTGTTCGAGCGTGTCCAACATTTCTTCCACCGACTCGCGGAGCTTCGGCCCATGCTCGTACGTATGTTCCGCCTTGATGGCGAGAATACGCTCATCATCTTCCGTTGGACGGTGCGGTGTGAGCCCGTGCTCCTCCATGCGCTTCTCGTAGTAGGTGCGGAGCTCGCTCACATCAAACGCCGGCTCTTTATGTCCCTCCTGCCAAAGCAAAATGGCGATGATCTCTTCCTCGGCGACCTGCCAGCGCGTGCGCATCGGGACACGTGCCACGTCGGGCGCAGGTGGGTCGGAACGGGGCGGAAGGAGGGATGTGACGGCACTTAAGCGCTTCACCTCGTCCCAGACGGCGGCTTCGGGAATGCCCAATTTGCGTGCGACCTCGACGATGAAATGCGCCTGCTCGATCTTCGACTGCATCGCGAGGATGAGCGGGAGGACCTTCGTTTCTACTTCTTTGCGGAAATGACGCGGGTCGCTCCCCTTTGCAGAGAGCGCGGTGATATAAAAGTCGACGATGTGCTTGGCGTCGGCGACGACCTGCGACCAGCCTTCTTTGTTCTTCAAGATATAGTCCGCGGGGTCTTTCCCTTCCGGTATCGCCGCCACGCGGACACTCATGCCCAAGGAAAGAGCAATCTGAAACGCACGCGTGGTCGCCGCAAGCCCTGCGTCGTCGGCGTCGAATGCGAAAACGAGGTTGTCGGTCAAACGTTTGAGGAGGGCCAAGTGCCGCTCAGTGAGCGCCGTTCCCGAAACAGCGACCGTGTTCTCGGTCCCTGCTTGGTGCGCCATGATGAGGTCCATCTGCCCTTCGACGAGAATAGCGAAGTTCTGCTTGCGCGCGGCCATTTTCGCGCGGTCGTAACCGAAGAGGGTCGCCGACTTGTCGCTCCCGTCGGGGGTCTTCTGCTCGCCGAAAACGCGGCCCGAGAATGCGACGACGCGTCCGCCGATATCAAAGATGGGAAACATGATGCGCCCGCGGAAACGGTCGTAGTAACCTTTCCCCTCCGCTTTCTTGGTGAGCCCCGCCTTTTCGATCTCGCCATCAAGGAATTTCTTCGCACGCAGATGCTCGTAGAGGAGCCGCCAGTCGAGCGGGGCGTAGCCGATGCGGAAGCTCCGGATCGTGCCCGCCTCCAAACCGCGACCGATGAGATATTCTTTTGCGGCAGAATTGTCCTCGAGATGCTCTTCGTAGAAATTCGTCGCTTCTTCCATGACGGCAAGCAAGCGCTCGCGCTCGCTCTTGGCTTCGATGTTCTCGCGTTTGAGTTCAACTCCGGCGCGGTCGGCCAATATGCGGAGCGCACCGATAAAGTCGACGCCTTCAATCTCCTGTACGAACGTGAAAATATCTCCGCCGCGGTTGCATCCGAAGCAGTAATAGCCGTCGCGGGAGGGCGAAACGTTAAAAGAGGGCGTCTTCTCGTTGTGGAACGGGCAGAGCGCGCGGTAGTTCCCGCCGGCTTTGGTCAACTTGATGTATGACTCCACCACATCCTTGATGGAGAGCCGCGCTTTGATCTGTTCAACAGGTGTTGGCATGGAACTTTTGCGACAAACTGTGGTCTCTTTGATGATGGCCAGCTTCTCCAAGGTCGGACCTTCAGATACCACCGTCTCAAGGTCCGACCTTAGGCCATCTCAGAGGTCGAGCAAACGACGAAATTCGCACGAAAGTGCAGTTTTGGGATGCAATTTGCGGAGGAATCTAGGGCGGTGTCCGAGCGGACATATACTGATATGTTTGCCGGACCCGCCCGACGATTCAAACGCAAAGTGCGCCCAAAAATGTGCTTTCGCTAAGCTTGGACGATTTCGCGGGGTGGCAGATCATCTTCCGGATCATACTCCTTCTCCACCAAGTTCGTGTGGAAGCCGGTACCTGCGGGAATGAGGCGGCCCAAGATGACGTTCTCCTTCAAGCCGTAGAGGCGGTCGGTCGCACCCTGCACCGCGGCTTCAATTAAGACGCGTGAAGTGTTCTGGAATGACGCCGCGGAGAGGAACGACTCTTTCGTGAGCGCAACTTCCGTGATGCCCAAGACCAAGTGCTCGCCCACGGCCGGATCGCCCTTCTCGTCCTTGACCTTTGCATTCTCTTCAAGGAGTTCCGTCTCTTCGATGATGTCGCCGATCGAGAAACGCGTGTCGCCGACGTGGCGGACCTTTCTACGCGAGAACATCTGCTTCACAATGACCTCGACGTGCTTTCGCGCAATTGAGGCACCCTGTGTTTCGTAGATCTTGTTGATCTCACTGATGATGTAGCGCTGTGCGCGATCGACACCGCCGAAGCGGAAGAGCTCGTCGATGTCCGCGTAACCGTCGGTCAAGAGGTCGCCCGCCTTTACCAGGTCGCCTTCCTTCACGATAGGCGTGCGGCGGAACGAGACCGAGTGCTCGACGGACTTCTTCTCTTTTACGCCTTTTCCTGTTTTACCGGCCGCTTCGCCCAAGACGACGATTAGGAGGTCGTCTTTCTCTCCGTGTTTGATCTCGACAACCGTTCCGTCGATCTTGGAAACGACCGCCTGCGCTTTCGGGGTCTGACGTTCAAAAATGTCCTCGACACGCGGAAGACCCATGGTGATGTCCTCACCTGCGGCACCGCCGGCGTGGAAAGTACGCATCGTAAGCTGGGTGCCCGGTTCACCGATGGCTTGTGCGGCAACGATGCCCACGGTCTCGCCCATGGCAACCAGTACTCCGCGACCGAGATCCATGCCATAGCATTTCTGACAGACCCCACGGAGTGTCTTACAGGTCAAAGGTGAGCGCACGAAAGCTTCTTCGCAACCGCTTTTCTCAAGCGCATGCGCTTCGTCACGTCCCAAGAGCATTCCTTTCTTGAAGAATACTTTGCCTTTCTCATCGAGAGCATCCTTGGCGAGCACGCGGCCCCTCACGTTCCTCGCGATGGTGATCTCGATACCGAGTGCGTTCTCTTTCGTGAGCCGGATTCCTTCTTTCTCTCCGCAATCTTCCTCGATGACGACGACATCCTGTGCGACATCAACTAAGCGGCGTGTGAGGTAGCCGGCCTTTGCGGTGTTCAAGGCGGTGTCGGTCAAACCTTTGCGGGAACCGTGGGTCGAGATGAAGTATTCGAGCGGCGAGAGTCCTTCTTTGAGCGACGGCACCATCGGGAAGTCGATGATACGACCGGAAGGTCCTTGTGTGAGTCCTTTGATGCCGACCATCTTGGTCACCTGCTTGATGGACGCGCGCGCGCCGGAGGTGATCATGTCCATGACGGGACCGTTCTTCGGGAGCGCCCTCGGTACGCATTTCTCGATGTCGATCTCGACTTTTTTCCAGATCTCGATCAGCCGGTCGTACTTTTCTTCGGCGGAGAGGAGTCCTTCGGACCACTGCGTAGTGATCTCCGCCTCGCGTCTGCGGGCTTCGGCAACGATCGCCGGTTTCTCTTCGGGCACTTTCACGTCGGAGATACTCCACGTGATGCCGGACTTGGTGACATAGCGGTAACCGAACGCCTTGATCTTGTCGAGGACCGCAGGTGTGCCGTCAATACCGTAGCGAGTGATGAGATCGTCCACGACGTTCGCGAGGTCCTTCTTCACGACCTCTTTATTGATGAACGGAAAGTCGGTCGGAAGCACGGAGTTAAAGAGGAGGCGGCCGACGGTCGTTTCGAACGGTTTGCCTTCGTATTGCGCGTACTTGGGCGAGTCGGTGCCCATGACCTTTATCTTCGCGCGGAAGCCGGCGACACCGAAGTCGTACGCCGTGATGGCGGAGTTCGGCGTGGCGAAGATCTTGCCTTCGCCCTTGTCGCCCTCGACCACCTTGGTCATCCAATAACAGCCCAAGACGATGTCGAGACCGGGGTTGACCACGGGGTCGCCGGAGCCCGGCTTCAGGAGATTCTTGTTTGACGCCATCAACTCGCGCGCTTCGGCCTGCGCCTCGTCGGAGAGCGGCACGTGCACAGCCATCTGGTCGCCGTCGAAGTCGGCATTGAAGGCGGAACAGACCAAAGGATGGACCTGAATGGCGTTACCTTCGATGAGCGTCGGGTTAAATGCCTGAATACCGAGGCGGTGCAAGGTCGGCGCGCGGTTCAAGAGTACATACTTGCCTTTGATGACGTCTTCGAGATTCCCCCAAACTTCGGGAATGCCTTCGTCGATGAGACGGTTCGCGCCGCGGATGTTGAACGCAAGCCCTTGTTCGAGGAGCTTCGCAATGACGAACGGGCGGAAAAGTTCGAGTGCCATCTGCTTCGGGAGTCCGCATTGGTTCAGTTTGAGATCTGGGCCGACGACGATGACGGAGCGACCGGAATAGTCCACGCGCTTTCCCAAGAGGTTCTGCCTAAAGAGCCCTTGCTTCCCCTTCAGCGTATCGGCGAGTGACTTCAGCTGGCGGCGCTGGCTCTGGGACATTGCGGCGGAGGTGCTCCCATGGCGGATGGAATTGTCGATCAAGGCGTCGACGGCTTCCTGCAAGATGCGCTTTTCGTTGCGCAAAATGACCTCCGGAGCGTCGATCTCGAGGAGTTTTTTCAAACGGTTATTGCGATTGATGACACGGCGATAGAGGTCGTTCACATCGGAGGTCGCATGGCGACCGCCTTCCAAAGCAACCATGGGGCGCATGCCGGGAGGAATGATGGGGATAGCCGTCAGGAACATCCACTCGGGACGCACGCCGGAGCGCAAGAGTGATTTCGTGAGCGAGAGGCGTTTGTAAAGCTTCGCACGCTCTACGGCACCGGCCTTCTCAAGCGCAGTGTGGAGGTGTTGGTCGAGTTTCTTGAGATCAAGCTGTTTGAACATCTTGAAGACCGCTTCGGCGCCGATATTCGCCTCGAATGCGGATGAATATTTGAGCGAATACTTGTGATAGGTCATTTCGTCCAAGATGAGCCCGACGTTGATGCCGTCGATCTCTTTCTTCGCCGTCGTCAAAAGCTCCTTCATCTTGTCCTTGGCACCCTTCGCCTCAAGCGACTTCACCTTCGATTTGTATTCGCGGTCGAGTTCTTTCAGGAGATTCTCCTTTTCGGACTGATTGACCGAGGTGACGACGTACGCCGCAAAGTAGATGACCTTCTCAAGTTCCGCGACGGGGAGATTGAGGAGTAGGCCGATGCGGCTGGGGATGCCGCGGAGAAACCAGATGTGGGAGACCGGAGCGGCGAGCTCGATGTGGCCCATACGCTCGCGGCGCACGATAGCGCGCGTGATCTCGACGCCGCACTTCTCGCACATGATCCCTTTGAAGCGGATCCCGCGGTATTTGCCGCAGTAACATTCAAAATCTTTTTCGGGTCCGAAGATGCGCTCGTCAAAGAGCCCGCCACGCTCCGAGCGTTGGGTGCGGTAGTTGATCGTTTCGGGCTTCGTGACCTCGCCGTACGACCACTCCTTGATGCGCTCGGGCGACGCCAGCTTGATGCCGATCGCGTTGAAGTCTGTGATGGGATTTTTCATCATAGTGTTGATGGTGTATGGCTTTTAATCTTGAGTGCGGTCCTCATATTTAAGGTCGATGTCGAGCGCCAATCCGCGGAGCGAATTTAAGAGCACGTGGAAAGTCGCCGGAAGGTTCGGCTCGCGGATGTTACGACCTTTCACTATCGCGTCGAACGCCGCCGAGCGGCCGAGGATGTCGTCGGACTTGACCGTGAGCATCTCGCGCAAGACGTGCGCGGCACCGTAGCCTTGGAGCGCCCAGACTTCCATTTCGCCGAAACGCTGGCCTCCGCCCTGCGCCTTGCCGCCCAACGGCTGTTGGGTGATGAGTGAGTACGGACCGATGGAACGCATATGGATCTTGTCCTCGACCATGTGATGGAGTTTGAGGATGTACATATAGCCGACGGAGATCGACTGCTCGAAAGGTTCCCCCGTGCGGCCGTCGAAAAGTTTCATCTTGCCGTCCTCGCGATACCCCGCGCTTTTAAGTTCCGCACAGATCTCCTCTTCCGTGACGCCCAAGAAAGGTGGAGTGATCGCCTGATAGCCGTGCGCATGCGCCGCGAGACCGAGGTGAAGTTCGAAGATCTGGCCCAAGTTCATGCGGGAAGGCACACCGAGCGGGGTCAAGATGACGTCGATCGGAGTACCGTCTTCCATGTACGGCATTTCTTCGATGGGGAGTATCTTCGAGATGACACCCTTGTTGCCGTGGCGGCCTGCAAGCTTGTCACCGATCGAGATATTGCGGAGCTGGGCGACCTCTATATAGACGCGTTTGATGATGCCACTTTCCAAGTTGTCGCCCTTCTCGCGCGAGAATACCTTGACGCCGATGACGCGCCCGCGTTTGCCGTGTTCCATGCGGAGCGATGTGTCCTTCACGTCACGCGCCTTCTCACCGAAGATCGAGCGTAAGAGCCGCTCTTCGGGTGTGAGCTGTGCCTCGCCTTTCGGGGTGATCTTCCCGACCAAGATGTCGCCCGGGCGGACCTCCGCGCCGATACGGACAATACCTTCGTGGTCGAGATCCTTCAGCTTCACTTCGCCGACATTGGGGATGTCCGGCGTGGTGATCTCGGGGCCGAGTTTCGTGTCACGCACGTTCACGACGAACTTCTCTATATGAATGGACGAGAGGATCGACTCGCGCACAAGGCGCTCCGAGAGGATGATAGCGTCTTCGTAGTTGGCACCGCCCCACGACATGAAGGCGACCAGAAGGTTCTGGCCGAGCGCCATCTCGCCGCGGTCGGAAGTCGACGTGTCCGCCAACACTCCCCCCTTCTTCACTTTTTCGCCGACGGAAACGATCGGCCGCTGATGATAGCAGGTCGCGTCGTTCGTCATCACAAAGTTGATGAGCTTGTGCTCCTTTTCGTTCCCTTTGTTGTCCTTGAAGACGATATGCTTCGCGTCGACTTCTTTAACGACGCCGTCGGCGTGCGCCAAGACCACGCGGCCGGAATCCCGCGCGATGCGCGCTTCCATGCCGGTCGCCACGATGGGAGCTTCGGGAATGACGCACGGGGTCGCTTGGCGTTGCATATTGCTACCCATGAGTGCGCGGTTGGCGTCGTCGTGTTCCAAGAACGGAATAGAGGACGTGGCGGTCGAGAATGCTTGGTTGGTCGCGACGTCGATATACTGGACCTGTACGCGGTCGACGATGCCGGGATCGCCTTTGACGCGGGCCTCAACGCGGTCTTCGAGCAACATCGTTGCTTGGTCGTACGGAACGGCGGCATGCGCGATGACGAACTGCTCTTCTTCGAGCGCGTTCAGATAGTCGATCTTCCCCGTGATCTTGCCGTCCGTCACCTTCACATAGGGCGTTTCGATGACGCCGAACGCGTTGACGCGGGCGTAGGTGGAAAGGCGAAGCACGAGACCGATGTTCGGTCCTTCCGGCGTATGAATGGGGCAGAGGCGTCCGTAGTGGGAAGGATGCACGTCGCGGACCTCAAGACCGGCACGCTCTTTCGTGAGTCCTCCCGGACCCATCGCCGAGCAGGTGCGCAAATGTTCCACTTCGTCCAAGGTGTTCTTCTGGCTCATCAACTGCGAGAGTTGGTTCGTGGTGAAGAATTCCTTGAGGCGTGCCTGAAGCGGTCGCGGGGAGACGAAGTTGATCGGGAGTATCGTGTCGGTCTCCACCGTCGACATGCGGTCCTGAATATTGCGCTTCATCTGCGTCATACCGACGCGCAACTTCGCCTGAAGCATCTCGCCGACATAGCGCACGCGACGGCTCCCCAAGTGGTCGATATCGTCCTCGACCGCACCTTTCGTATTGTTCAGTTTGACGACATTCTTGACCGTGGTGATGAGGTCGTCCAAGGAGAGTATGCGGGCTTCAAGCGCCTTCTCGCTCATCGGCTTTCCGAAACGATGATTGAAGCGGTAGCGGCCAACTGGAGAAAGATCATAACGCTCGCGGGTAAACATCGCCGAGACGGTCTCGCGGGCGTTCTGGGTCGTCGTCACATCGCCGTCGCGCAGACGGCGGTAGATCTCGACGTACGATTCGTCGAGCGTCTTCGCGGGGTCTTTGGCGAGCGTCTTCTC
>MHLS01000060.1:1954-11700 GCA_001819095.1 Candidatus Lloydbacteria bacterium RIFCSPLOWO2_02_FULL_54_12 | reverse complement strand
GAGGAGCGATGTGATCGGGAATTTGCGTTTGCGGTCGATCTTCACCCACACGACTTCGTCCGCGTCGGTCTCTATTTCGATCCACGCACCGCGGCTGGGGATCACCTTCGCGCCGAAAAACCGCCCTGCTTTGAGTTCTTGGGCGGTGAAAAAGATGCCGAACGAGCGCGCGAGCTGGGGAACGACGACGCGCTCCACGCCGTTGATGACGAAGGTGCCGCGATCCGTCGCAATAGGAAAATCCGCCATGAAGATCTCTTGTTCCTTCACGACGCCCAACGTCTTGTTGGTGAGCTTAACGCGAGCGCGAAGCGGCGTGTCGTAGGAGACCTTGTTCTCGCGCGCATAATGCTCGTCGAAACGCGGCGCGGAAAGTTCGAAGCCGGCGAACTCGAGATCGAACTTCTTTTTTGAGTAGTCGCTGATGGGCGAGAATTCCTTGAAGAGTTCCGCAAGCCCTTCAGCCACCAAAAGTTCGTACGACCGCTTCTGCATCTCCACGAGATTCGGGATCGCGGTGAGCGGCTCCTTGTAACGTCCGAAAAACTTTTTCGTAAGTGCCTCCATATGACGTGGTGGTAGCTAGTAAAGACGAAAAATAATATTCAACGTCAGTCTCTATGCAAACGCACAATGCAAGACTCGGTGAGCGACAAAAAGTGAGTCGAGACTCCCGAAGGAGTTGCAGGCTTTTTCCAGATGACGAGGACGATTCAAAAGCACAAAAGGGATTCGGCAATTGCGCAAGTAGTCAGATGCGAACAAAAACACGCCCCCTCCCTACAAGGTGTGTGCCTGTTTTCCTCCAAACTTATCAGTAGATACGCAAAGTATCGTTTTTAGCTCTTACCACCTGAGTACTTCCATTTTCCTAAGGGCAAGCCCCAAGGAAAATTGGTCGCACCATACGTCTCGGCAAAAACTCAATCGGAGCGTAAGTGATGACCAGTATAAGGACTTCATGGGGCGGTGTCAATGACGATACCGAGACTTGGGGATAACCCTGTGGACACCACGGGGACGACGGGGGTCCGCTCACCTGCACCCGTCTGCATGCAACCTTTGCAACACGCTACTGGACGTCAGCCCGAAAATCCCGAACCGCCTGTTTCGCAAGAAAATATCTTGTACGCAGATCTTCAAAAACGGCCTCCGTCGTTCTCCCTTCTTCCAGATCGCGCTCGGCTTCTGCAGTCGCCTTTCGACAGATCTCCTCCTGTTCTTCCAATTCTTGGAGCGTCGGCTCCGTGTTTCGTGTTTCTTTGGTCATGTGCGCTACGTATGAACATTTTAATGAATAACCCCCGTTCACCCTCCCTTTAATATTATCACGCTTGCTTGGGGACTTGCCAGCAGTTGTTCACAAAATCCCACCGCTCGATAGTGTAAAGAGCGAGATGCAAAAGCCGGTCAAGAAAAACCCGTCGAAAGTCGCGGCAGTTTTTTCTTGACACTTCTGCTTAGTTATATAACCTGATAAAAGAGGTAATTTTTTCACCATCTAATCGAAGGAGTGCGGATGAGAATGATGTTCACGGCCGAACACGAATGGATCTCGACCGAAGACGGCAACATCGCCACGGTTGGCATCACGCATTACGCGCAAAATGCACTTGGCGATATCGTGTTTGTCGAGTTGCCCGCGATCGGAAGCGATCTCAAGAAGGGTGAGGTCTCCGCTGTTGTTGAGTCGGTAAAGGCCGCTTCGGATATATATATGCCGGTCGGGGGCACGGTCATCGAAGTGAACGAGGCGTTACAAGCCAACCCGGCGTTGGTGAATACGGATCCGATGGGCCTCGGCTGGTTCTTCAAGATCCGCCTTGCACACATGGACGAGCTTGATGCGCTTGTCGATAAGGCATCCTACGACAAGCTCGTATCAAATACCTAGCCTCCTGCCAATCCCCGCCCGTCATCCCTTGGCGGGTTTTTCATTTACGACTGCAACACAAAACCCTTGCTTCCCTCGGTCACTCGCAAAGCCTCGGACTGGATGGGTCGGTCTCGGATAATACCTGGTGAGGCCTTGTAAGCATATTCTCGCACCCCCTTCACCCCTTGTACTGATGTGACTCGGTCTTATAATATTTTGGCCTTCTTAAGCACACCACGCACCGAAGGCGGGAAATTATGCTTTTTCTCTAGCGCTTTATTTGCTTGTTCTTTCGTAATAAAGCCCACTGCGACCTCCCTTGCGAGGCGCGTGGTGTCCGGATGAAAGCCAGGCATACGTCTCGCCTTGTTTTCCGCAGCCCTCGCAAATAAACACGAGTTTGCGTTTAACTCATTGAGAACAATTAGATAATATTGCGTTTCCTGAACCAATATGCCCAGATCGGCTCAAGTGAGAGTTTTTTTATCTGTTCTTGTGAATACCAAGCAATGGATTTAGTTTCGGCCTTATTCCAAACAATGCTCCCTTCAAAACCACAAGAATACAGATGCCAATAATGATTGCTAACCCCCCTTGAACACACGTTGTTCTCCATCATCCCCTCGTCAAATTTCTTTTGACTTTTCAATTCTTCGAGATGCTTTTTTATCAATTCGCTTGCCATATTCATTTCATCGGCCATACGGGGATGGCCTTGTCTATTTCACCCATGATGCGGATAGTTTCGCGGAGGGAGACGACTATTTTCATATAGTGTTTTAGATCGTCGGTAGAAAGCACTCGTTCCGCCTTTTTACGGTCTTTGAGCCACTTCTCGCAGACCTGATAGCCGCCGACCATGAATTCCCACACTTCTTTCTCTACGCCCTCAAAATACTGTCCGGCGTTCACATACACACGCCTTTCTTTCTCATCGTAGCGGACATCCACAACTTTCCACTCCTCAAGATTTGCAGGGGCAGTGCCGCCGATTTTGATATTCCATTTACTCGAATCGTCAAGAATCGTTTTTGACGATTCAAAAAGATTTTCTCCAAGTAAGTGCAGGTTTACAAGCTCATTTCCGAGCGCGACAAGTCGCTTGAAAAGCTCCTTGTCGCCCGTGATAGGAAGACGCGGAAAATCAATTTTTAACTGTTCAGCATAGCGCGTGCGATACGTCGGCGAGTGAAAAATGGCGTAGGTGTAGTAAAAAATATCCTCGGGGCCAAAGGTCTTTTCCAAATCGCCGCGCCCATCTGGAACATACCGCAAGGATATTTGCTTCGATAGGTTTTTTGAAAATTCTTCAGAAATATTGGCTCTACGCGTTTTATCATTAAGCAAATTGTTTTGCGAGGATTCTTGATAGGTATAGAGAGGGAGGAGGTATGTACCGCCGCGGTTACTCTTGAATGTTCTTTCGTCAATTGGACTATTCGCGACTCCGAAGTGAGTGTATTCGCCCCCGAGTACAACCTGCTTCATCAAAATCAATCCAAGGTTGTTGCCCTCAATCATATTTCGCATGATGTCTGCGCGTGGATATGCAATAAAGCCCTTAGATTTTCCCGTAAAAATAGTCTTGCGAGCGTCAAAGGGTCGATACTGAACACTTATCTCTCGGTATCCATTTCCAACATCTTTCTTTGCATCCTCAACAGTCCAGTCGCGTCCATCGGACGGTAAATCATACTTTGTTCGAACTTCTTCGCTAGATAAATTTTTAACGTCTTTGACGGCAGTCCTCAACTCATTTTCAGAGTAGTGAATCGTGAGATTATCACGCTTTGTTTGCATACCGCTGTTGTATATCTCGAATCCGTTCAGAATACTCGGATAATTTTCGTATTCCACTTCACCAGCTCCGTCTCGCACAGTAAAAAACCACCTCGGCTCTTTAGGTAAAACTTTTTGCCACCTTGTCTCGTTCAAGTTCTCTTCCAGAAGAGTTGCAAATTTGTGCTCTCGCGTACCCCACAAGTCCGCGTATTTCACTACGCACCCGTCCTGCTTTTCAGGAAGTTTTACAAATACGTTTATAGACACGCCCTGTTGAATGTTGAAAACGTTTTCGTCTTTGCCTCCACCCGGCGCAACTTCGCCTTTGCGACTGTTGCCGTGTAGGTTGTAGATATAGATTTCGTCAAATGTATCCATCAAAGACCGGCGCATTTGACGATGAGTAATGCCGTCAATGAATGTATTTGAAGTGATCATGGCAAAGATGCCTTGGCCGGTTTTCTCTAGTTTCCATTGAGCAAAGCGAATGAATTTTATAAAATCGTCGTCGAGATTAATTTTGCGCTCCCCGAGTCCTTTTTTGTAGTCCTTAAGAAGCCCGAGTATCCAGTCGCCGCGATTCATCCGCCCAAAGTTTGAGTAGGGTGGATTGCCAATAATCGCGAGAATAGGAGCATCTCGCTTTACTATTTGCGCTTTCTCCGACTCGGCGGGGATTGAATCAAAACCAAACAATTTTTGCGGCGGTTTGTTCGGGTCGTCGAGTGTGTTTGCGAGATATATCTTGAAGCGGTCGTTTCCTGTGTCGCCGTCGCCTTTTGAGAGTTTGAAGTCAAAGCCGAGTCGCTCAATTTCTAGGGTAAGTTTCAAATGTGCGACGGCATACGGCGCGATCAGGAGCTCGAAGCCGTAGAAATGTTTGAGGATATGATTGAGAACGATTTTATTGAATTCACAAGACACCATTTCGTCGCCGAGTGATTCGTTCGCTTTCTTTGTGTTCCAATAAATCTCTTGGATTGCGGACATGAGGAATGTCCCCGTGCCGGTTGCCGGATCGAGGAGGTTTACCGATTCATCAGCAAGTCCTTTTTCTTTCCCGAATTTATTACGGAGAATCCAATCAACACTTCGCACGATGTAGTCCACGACCGGTTTCGGCGTATAGTACACGCCACGCGCTTCACGCTCTTTCGGGTCGTACTCCGCGAGAAATGGTTCGTAGAATTGAATAACGGGGTCTTCGCCCGGCTTGTGCTCAACGAGTTTTTGACGAATACGATCAATCTCGGAAGCATTCAACTGATCGACGAGCAACTGGGCAGATTCGTAAATGTTCGGGATTGCGGATGCTACTTTTTTGATGAGGTCGTACAAGTCGGCAAGAATCGGGACGTTTGTCGGAAGGTAGTCAATCGCGTTCGTGAGCGTCAGTTCGTTGCCGTTGCCGCGTCGCTCATGTTCAAGCGCGGAGAGAAACAGGGAGTATGCCATCGTCTCCGCGACCATGTTGGCGAATTGGTGCGACGATATATCTTGAATGAGCGTTTTCTCAAAAGTTTCTTTAAGTTTCCAGAGATCCGATTTTTCATCAGCCGTTTCGAGTGCTTCCTCAACCTGCTTGGAGAGTAGGCGCGTCTTTTTCGCAAGCGCAAGCGCAAGTTGTTTCGGAGTTCGTGTCTGATAGACGCGGCCCTCAAAGAATCTAATGAGCAACTGTTCAAAATCTTCCGCTGAAGCGCCGTTCGGCGTTGTAAGGTCAAAAACGATTGTCTTGCCGACCTGTTTTGATTCGCCGTCTTCCCATTGCCACAACTGCCATTCGCGAAGATTCGTGAAGATTATATTTTCAAGCGATTCCCGATATTTGGTGAATTGCTCCCGAAACTTATCCGCGCCAAGATTTTCCTCTGGTGTTTTAACCTCGATCCACCCGACAAGCTCGTTTTTGTTGCGTATCGTTATATCGGGGAAACCAACTTTTTTCTCGTACTGAGTTGTCGTCTCCTCCGGTGTGGCATGCGCTTCGCGAAGCTTTATCGCGTCGCTTTTCGCAAAGCCCTCAAAGAATTCGCAGAGAAGCGGATAATACGACCGCTCTGTCGCGGTATCTTTTATTCTCGCAATCTTTTGTTTTGTCTGCTCAATAAGGATATTCATAGTGCTAGGAGATTATTGAGAAAAAGACAGAGGCGATGCGTTCGCGTTCAAACTCCATTTGTAGTTTACCCCGAAGGTCTTTCTCCTTTGCGTTAGCGCCTCGCATCTGGTCTTCCTGCGCCTTGATGTACTTCTTTTGCGCGCGGAAAAGCTCCTGCTGTTTCTTACTTATCTGGTCTTGAATCTGCAGTCGCTCATGATGGCCAAGGGTGCGCGAGGCGCGAACAGTTTTCTTCAGCTCATTTATTTCCTTGCGCCGGTCATCCATTTCCTGCTGGAATTTGAGAAGCGATTCTTCGACAAATTGATTAAGGCGATCCATCTCTTCAAAAATATATTGCTCGTTTTCCGTCCCGACAGCATCTTTTTCTTTATTTACTCGTTTGCTGGCGATGTCTTCAAGCTCATCGCGCAAGCGAGTATCAGTTCGCTCCTCGCGCTCTATTTCAAGCGCAGTAAAAAGTTTGTCTAGCCGCGATGACTCTACCGGCTTCCATATATCGCCGTCTTTGAAGAGTCCTGTCAGAATAATCTTTTCAAACTGTTCTTCTGTATTATTTATTGTCCTGCGCTTGCAGTTGAGGACATCGAAAATGAGCTGGCACTCTTTACCCACGAGGTCCTCAAAAGAATGCCGTTTCTTTTCATGGTCGTGCCGAAGCGTGATCTTCCATACTCCACGAGTTTTCTTGTCTTCCTCCAGCTTCTCTTTGATGAACGGCTCTTTGCCGGTAGCAGGTTTGTAGCCATTCTGTTTTTCTTCTTCTTTCAAATTGCCGAGATAGTATGTCCGATTGTCATAGTCGAAAATGTTTTCCGCACGATAGGCGATTTTCCCGCCAAACGAGAAATCGAGATACCGTCGCAGAAGCTGATCGTAACGGTCGAGGGATTCTGTAAGCTGTTTTTGGCGCAGTCGGAGTTTTCGCCGCACTTCTTCATCGAAGTGTTGCACTACTTTTCGATGAGCATCCTCAACTTTTTCTTGAATAACAGGGGCGAGATCAAGTTCAAGCTGCTGAAAATCTTTTTTTATTTCTGCTTCTGTTCTGCAATTCCGATAAATATCAAGAATTTTTCTTTCAAAATCTTTTCCAGCTCCAAGTCCTCCTAGGGCTATCTCACGAACCTCGTAGCCATCATCTGTAAGGACTTCCGTCCCAAGCATTTGATCTGAAAAAGAGAAAAGGTTGCCGAAAAGTCGTATCTTGTCGCGCAGAAGCTCATAAACGCGTTGATCTGCGTAATTTCTTTTGTTAAGAAAATTAATGACAAGAACATCTAAAGACTGGCCATATCTATGGCATCGTCCGATGCGCTGTTCAATGCGCTGCGGGTTCCATGGCAAATCGTAGTTAATGACAATGTTTGCAAATTGTAGGTTCAGTCCTTCGGCTCCTGCCTCGGTCGTGATGAGGATGCCCTTTTCGATATTCTGGAATTTCCACACGAGTGCCTTTCGCAGGTTGATTGATTTTGAGCCCTCTTCCGCTTCTTTAGGAAATTCTTTCTGCCACTCGTCGAAAATTTCGCGAGCGCGTTTTCCGGCGTTCGTGCCGTTGAATAGAATGAGATTGTAGCCAATTCCGCCGAGCAGTTTTTCAAGATGATCCTGCGTGCGGCGGGATTCGGTGAATATCACAGCTTTTTGTGGCCATCCTTGCTTGTCTGCGTGCTTAAAAACTTTGCCGAGTACCCGAACAAGCGCTTGACTTTTCTGGTTCTGGTCTATCGTAGAAGCAAGAAAGTGGAATCCGAGGACATCTTGAAGTTCCCGCAATACTTCCTCTTTAGTGAATTTGTGGTCAATTTCGCGCTCTACAAATTTTTTCGTTTCATCATCGAGAAGCTCATCTTCGCCGAGATCATCTGCGTCTGTTGATTCTTCCTCGATTTTAGATAAATCCTGTTCTATATCGTCGAGGCCGGGGAGAGCTTCCTGTTCCTCTTTCGTTTCTTTCGTTTCGTATTTAGGGAAATCTATCGGTGAAAGTTTCTTTCCGTGTTTTGCTTCTAATTGTGCTCGTATCTGTTCGGCAAGTGAGTTCAGTTCATCACGGCTCGCACCAAACTCCTGCTGTAACCGCTTTGCAAGGAAATGCGACACGCGATACAGCGTTCCTGCGATAGCAAAACTGGAACTTGCGAGAATCTTGCGGTACACAAGCTCCATCATGTTTCGCTGAGTCGCTCTCGTAGAAGCGAGATACGGGCGACGCAAATATTCGCTCACATTGTCATACAACTCCACCTCGTCGTCGTTCGGTGCAAAGTCTTCCGTCACGCTGTAGCGGTTAGTAAATGCCACCAGTCCCTTTACTTGCTTGCGCAAGGTGCGGGTTAGGATTCCACCGCTCGGCTCGCCGGTTTCGGGGTCAATTGTTCCCATCAACCGTTCTTTGAGTTGGAGTAGCCGCTCTGTCTTATTTTGCTTTTTAACTGGATTCACAAAAAGTGTCTTGAAAGAATAATCCGTGCCCAAATAATTTTCGTCTAAAAAGCTCGTGAGTCCAAAAAGCTCCATAAGATTATTTTGTAGCGGTGTAGCGGTAAGAAGAATTTTCGGCCGATTCTTCAGAACCTCGCGGATCTTCTTTGCAGTTTTGTTTGTTTTTCGCCAAACATTTCGCAAGCGGTGTGCCTCGTCGATGATGACAAGATCCCATGGGATAGTCCCGCAAATAAAATCGTATCTATATGCAAAATTATGAGAAGCGATAAAGATACCCCCGTCTTCCAATGGATTTGCTTGCATCCGCTCCTTTTGTAATTTCTTTAAGATTGGCCCATCAAGAACCTTACTTTCAAGATAGAAGCGATTCCTTAATTCGTCCTGCCATTGCGTGCGGAGGGAAGCAGGAACGAGAATCAAGATTTTATTTTTACCTTCGGCAATAAGTTGATCAATAACGAGCCCGGCTTCAATAGTCTTTCCGAGCCCAACTTCATCGGCCAAAATTGCACCCCGCGAAAGCGGGCTCTTGAATGCAAAAATCGCGGCATCAACCTGATGAGGGTTCAGGTCGATATTTGCCGCGCGAATTGATCCATTGAGCTTTTCACTATCGGAAACCGATCTTCTTTCCGTAAGAGCGTGAGCTAAATATGTTTTGAAAAGTTCGGACATAGATTTATTGCTCAGCTAGCTCGTTGAGCGCCTGTTCAACACCTTCGGGATCGACCACTGTGTAGTAGGCACGGCGACCTTGGCGCGATGTGCCTTCTTTTTTCAAAATACCGAAGCTGACGAGCAGGCGCAGATTTGAGAATTTAAGACCCTTTTTCTGCACGCGCTTGAATACCCACGCTCCGGCAAAATCGCCCTTAATCTCTTTTGAGAGATTAAGGCATTCCCTCACGATAGGGAGCCAGTCCGGTCGCTCAACCGCTAAGCGTTTGACGGCCTTATATCCTGAAATTATTTCGTCCACCCTATAATCATAATGCATCAAGTAGATACAAGTCAAGTCGTATTTTCGCTAAAAAACTTACCAACAGCTTGTCTCCTACGGGGTCTGGACTCCCTAAGAGGGTTGCGTCATCCCTTGTGTTAGGTCGAATAAGGAACAATTAACCAAGTAAATAAAGGAACAAATATATGGGACCAACTATACCAAGAGAGGAATTGCGGTACTGCCTCTATGCGAGAAAGAGTACCGAATCGGACGAGCGCCAGGCGATGAGCATCGACAGCCAGATCAAGGAGATGCTTCAAGTGGCGCAAAGAGAAGGGATTCGCGTGACCGAGATCAAGCGCGAATCACATTCCGCGAAAGAAACACTACAACGCCCAGAGTTTAACAAAATGATTGAGGAAATTCGGTCAGAAAAGTTCAATGCCATTCTCACCTGGGCGCCGGACCGCTTGAGTAGGAACGCGGGCGACCTCGGCGTCATCGTTGACCTCTTAGATCAAAAGAAGATTGTGGAAATACGGACCTTCACCCAGAAGTTCACGAATAACCCG
>MHLS01000060.1:0-1944 GCA_001819095.1 Candidatus Lloydbacteria bacterium RIFCSPLOWO2_02_FULL_54_12 | reverse complement strand
CTTCACCCAGAAGTTCACGAATAACCCGAATGAGAAGTTTCTTCTGATGATTCTCGGAGCTCAAGGGAAACTGGAGAATGACCAGAAGGGAGTGAATGTGAAGCGCGGACTCAGAGCAAAGTGCGAACAGGGACTCTGGCCAGCGCCCGCTCCCATCGGATACCTGAACGAGAAGCGCACTGACCGGAAAGGATACATCATGGTGGATCCGGAACGCTCGCCGGTAGTCAAAGAAATGTTCGAGCATGTCGGACGGGACGGCTGGAGCGGCCGGAAAGTGTACAAATGGCTCCGGGAGATCGGATTCAAGTCACAGTATGGAAAGCCGCTGTGGCTCTCGAATGTATACAAAATATTAAACACACCTCTCTACTACGGCGAGTTTGAGTACCCTGTAAAGAGCGGCCAGTGGTACGTGGGCAAGCATACGCCGCTCATCACCAAAGCGCTCTTTGAGAAGGCCCATGAAAAGATCAAGAGCGAACGGGCACTCAACTATGACTCCAAAGAGTTCGCCTTCACGAAACTAATGCGCTGCAAGTTTTGCGGATCGGGAGTGACGGCGCAAGAGAAGTTCAAGAAACTAAAGTCAGGTGGTGTCGCCAAGTACATCTACTACGGATGCACACGCTCGAAGGACTTGTACTGCAAGAGCGGATATATCAGAGAAGAAGAATTGGTGACACAGCTCTTGAATCTGATCGACACCATGAGCATCGACGAGCTGGGACTGCGCAAGAACCTCAAGGAAGAGATCGAACGGCATGAACGATTCAACACCTTGCTTGGCATGAAAACAGAAAAAGTGAAGCTACACGATGTTGACCTGAAGAACTATGCGAAGCACACACTAAACAACGGTAGCCAAGATGAGAAGCGCCTGGTGCTATCGCACCTGAAGGATCACTTACTTCTCGGAGAAAAAATGGTGGCGCTTGTCTGACGAACACACAACAGAAAAGTCCGCTCAAATGAGCGGACTTTTCTGTTTGAATACTGCTCTCAGCAGGTATGCCGTGTCGGAATAGTCAGTTGGTTTTTCGAGGGGATTAGGTCGCCTCGATACTTCCAACCTTGGCTGGGGGACTAGGAATCGGACCTAGATTAATGGCTTCAAAGGCCACTGTCCTACCGTTAGACGATCCCCCAATATTATTTCTCGATATTACCGTTAGCCCTGCCTGCGCAGGCAGGCAATCCCCCAATGCTTGCCAAAACAAAAAAAGCATAGCATTTTCTCGCTCAAAGAACCACTCGGAGTCGTTTCCGGAAACACAACGAACAACACCAAATCTTGTCGATCAGGTGTCACCCGTGAACGATTGCACGCTCTTTTATTCCTTGTCTTTGGCAATCTTTTTCACAAGCCAAATGCCGAGAAGAATAAGGTCCCCCAAGATGACGAGACCAAAAATGGTCGCAAAGAGTCCCCATCAGCTGAACATCATACCAGTGCCATACATCATACGTTTGTTAATTAAAGTGACTAAATGAGTCGCCCGACAGCGTGCGGGGCGAGTCCATCTTATTATACCACAACGGTCAGAAAAGGCGCTCGAGGCCCCGTCCATAAACTTGTCCGCCCGTCCAATCCCCGTAGCAAGCCAACGGGGTATTTGGCGGGCGGAACCACGGGCAAGTTTTTTGGAAGCGGGGCGGGCCGCCGCCCGCCCTCATATACCTTGCGCCCATTCATTCCCGTGGCAGAGCCACGGGGTATTCTGGACGCTCCCAACAAATTAAGTGAATAGAGTATGGACGTGGCACAAAGGACCGTCATCACCAATAACTAGGAAGTTACTGGTGGACGAGTCCTAAACAACGTGTCTTTCCACCCGCCCAGAAAACCCTTGCCAGGACAGGTCGTTTTCGGACTCACTTCGCGATGACCCATGATCCGCTCGCGTGAGACGTGCGCATATCGCTCGCGAATAAGGCGTGCGA
>MHLS01000059.1:12031-14539 GCA_001819095.1 Candidatus Lloydbacteria bacterium RIFCSPLOWO2_02_FULL_54_12 | reverse complement strand
CGCCGCGCGTAAGTCCTCCTTGTAATTATTTGTCCGGACGATCAGGCCGGTAGTCGTTGTGGCATCGTGTGTCGTTCCATCAGGAACTAGGATGGGGGGGTTGAAGATGCGGACGCGTTCAATCTCGATTGTTCCATCGACACCGAAGCCGACTTGTTGGTTGTTCGCGTCCCAAACTTTCACAAAAAGCTCGACCCCGCCCTCGACAGGATTCACGCTGACGACTTCAATCTGATAACTCCCCCAGGTGGTCTTTTCGATTGGGCCGAGAGCGGCAATGGCCTCACCCTTTAGGGTAGCACGGTCGGTAGCAGAGAGGCCGGCAAGAGCGGGTATGAGGGGAAATGGGATCACCGCGTAGAGTGAGCGTTGTGTCTTGCGTTCGACAACGGGGAACCCGGAAATAGGCCGTTTCGCTTCTTCCATTGCTTGATTGCGCGCAGCAAACCAATCTTCCCATTCGTTCGGATGATACACGTAGGTCGACAAGAACGTGTCCATGAACGTATGAAATGAGCGGGCGATATCGGCGCTCACTGTCGCAAAGTTGCTGTCGGGTGCATTCGTAGATTCGGTTGAGATGGTTTCCTGCGAAGCGTCGAACATTGCCTCCTCGTCCGGCAACTCAACCAGCGCGAGCAGTGAAGGGTCCTGGCTGATTCCGAGAAAACTGCCGCCAACCGGCGTTTCGCTCCCGACCGTCAACAACTCACCGGAAAGTGAGGAGGTGAAGTAGGTGTGGCTCCGGTCTTGATTGTATAGGTTATTCGTTCCGATCTTATTGATCCGTTCGATGTACGGAAGGGAGAGCGACCAGCCGTACCCGAAAATGCTGTCCTGGCGTTTGTCGTCGCTCGAATAGTTGAGCGAGAGGTTGGGTTGCACGCCACTCCGACCCGGGGGAATGGTGAGCGGATAGGTATACGTCATCGCGCCGGTTGACTGGCCGACACCGGCGGATTGCTTGGGGCTCACCGCTTCGCGCCCGCCACGGAAAGGGTCGTTGTTGGCGGCAAAAACATCCTTTGGCAACAGCGCAAAAACGAACAAAAAAAGCAGTGGTAATGCAACGAAGACGCTCGCAGCCCCAGAGAACAAAGGGTGGCTTTTCATGAAAAAAGATTCTTTAACTAAAAGGCAAACCCATGATACCCCACATTCGCCCCGCCGGGTAGCCCGTCACCGCAAAAAACGCTACACTTTACCTCATGCGCTCCATGGCGACGAAATGCTTTTTCTTTTGCTACCGCGCACTGCGCTTCCTCGCCTTGCGTCTCCTTCCCCGAACATTGATTGACCCGCGGCGGGCGGCGAATATGCTCTTGCGACGCTACGCGCCGGAATTTTCGGGCGACATCGTAAATGTTTCGGGTTGGGACGACCGCGACGGCGAAGGCGGATACTATCGCGACTACTTCACAAACAAAAAGCGGTATGTCGTCACCAATGCGCCGACCGATATCAAGGGTGTGGGATCGATGGCAGGAAGCGCCGTCCTAGAGTTCGGGCTCGACCTCGAGCGGCCGCTCCCGCCGGAGTTCGCGGGGAAATTCGACGTGGTGCTCAACATCTCAACCCTAGAGCACGTACAGAATATCGAGGAGGCGTTCAAGAGCATCTGCATGATGAGCCGTGACGCGCTCGTCGTAGTGATCCCCTCCATCCAGCAGATCCATATCGCCGACTATGGAGACTACTGGCGACTCACCCCGCTTGGTCTCGCCAAACTCCTTCAGAAGAACGGGTTCACCCCGCTCGTCATTAAAGCGAACGACCAGCCCTTCAACCCCATCTACACATTCGCCCTCGGCGTGCGTGATGCGGAAAAATACAAAGAGAAGATCCCGACCGCGATTGACCTTCAAATGGGCGCCGCGCTCTTCGGTTCGAGCTTGAAAGAGCGGTTTGTCGCGCAGTTACTGAAGCAATAACGTCGCATCGCGGAGCGCACGAGCACATGCTTTTCAACTCCTTCCAATTCCTCATCTTTTTCCCCGTCGTCACGGCGCTGTATTTTCTTTTCCCCCACCGTATCCGATGGGCACTCCTCCTCCTCGCCAGTTGCGTCTTTTACATGGCCTTCATACCGGCCTATATTCTCATCTTGGCCGCGACCATCGTCGTCGACTATTTTGCCGGTATCTACATCGCCGAGAGCGAGGGAAAGCGGCGAAAGTGGCTCCTTATCCTCTCCATCGTCACTAATGTCGGTTTTCTTGCTTTCTTCAAGTATTTCAACTTCTTCGGCGCAAATCTGAACGCTTTGGCGGAGTTCCTCCACTGGAACTACTCTATCGAGGCACTTGCCATCGTCCTTCCCGTCGGTCTCTCCTTCCACACCTTCCAAGCGATGAGTTACACCATCGAGGTGTATCGGGGGGTACAGAAGCCCGAGCGGCACTTCGGCATCTACGCCCTCTATGTCATGTTCTTCCCCCAGTTGGTCGCCGGTCCCATCGAGCGGCCGCAGAATCTGCTGCATCAGTTCCGTGAGGAGCACACCGTCGA
>MHLS01000059.1:0-11997 GCA_001819095.1 Candidatus Lloydbacteria bacterium RIFCSPLOWO2_02_FULL_54_12 | reverse complement strand
CTCTGGGGCTTCTTCAAAAAAGTGGTCGTTGCCGACACACTGGCCACGGGAGTGAACGTGGTCTTCAACAACCCCGCCGACTTCACGGGCATCTCGTACTGGGTCGCCACCATCTTCTTCGCCTTCCAGATCTACTGCGACTTCTCCGGCTACTCCGACATCGCCCGCGGCGCCGCACGCGTCCTCGGTTTCCGCCTCATGCTCAATTTCGATCGTCCGTATGCCTCCCGCTCCGTCGCCGAGTTCTGGAAACGCTGGCATATCTCGCTCTCAACATGGTTCCGCGACTACCTCTACATCCCGCTCGGTGGAAGCCGCGTCTCGGTACCGCGTTGGTATGCGAACCTCCTCATCGTCTTCCTCGTCTCCGGTCTCTGGCACGGCGCGAACTGGACCTTCGTTATCTGGGGAGCGCTTCATGGGGTGTATCTGGTGCTTTCTATCGTTTTTGAGAGGTGGCGTGAGCGGTGGGCGGAGTTTTTCGGACTGGCACGACTTCCGCGTGTCCGCGCCGCATTGAGCATCACATGCGTTTTCCTCCTCTCGTCCTTTGCATGGATATTCTTCCGCGCCGCCGACCTCAAGGACGCTTGGTACATTGTCACGCACCTCTTCTCGGGTGCGGGTGACTTCACCAGCTACCTTCCGTGGAAGAACGAACTCATACACCTAGGCTTCAGCAAAGAAACGTTCTTAACGGCGATCCTCGCAATCGGCCTAATGGAGGTCGTCGAGTGGCTTCGTGCGAGGCACGGACTTTTGGAGCGATTCCTTGCTCAACCGACCGCACTTCGGTGGGCGTGTTACTATGCGCTCATCTTCGTCATTGTTTATTTTGGGTTCTTTGAGGACCGCAAGTTCATCTATTTTCAATTCTGAAACATGGATCACGAAGGCCGCACATTCCTCCTCCGTTCCGCTCTTTTTCTCCTGCCGCTCCTCCTTCTTTTTGTGTATACGGAGTCCTTTCTCCGAAATATTCCTTCCACCTACGGTATCAAAAAGAGCGCTCTTGAAAGGCAGTTAAAGGATATCGAGGTCCTCGCTTTGGGCGCGTCCCATACGTTTTTCGGCGTTGATCCGGCACTTTTCTCGCGCAAGGGATTCAATTTGGCGGACCAAAGCCAGTCATTTTTTTATGATAATGCACTCGTCAAGAAATACGCGAAAGAGATGCCGCAACTGCGCTGCGTACTTCTCGATGCGTCTTACTTTTCGCTCGGTTATGAGTTGCATGACTCACCGGAAGTTTGGCGCGATTATTTTTATTACAATATTTGGGGTGTGAGACATCCCGAGCTCACCCTCGATTCACGGGCTTATAGTTACCTCATGCTCTACACGTCACAAAGCGCGCTTGGCTACCTCCTGCACGGAGCACCGAGCTGGTCGGAGTTGGATGAAACGGGGTGGTATAGGGTAGATGTCGGCTCGCCGGTCACTACCGTGCGGGGGAAAGAGAGAGTCGCCTACCACTCGGGGCTTATTCGCGAGGAGAATTATGCGAAAAACATGGAATATCTTCGCGAAATGCTTAGCATGCTCAAGGGGCGCGGGGTCGGTGTGGGCATCGTTTCGCCCCCGACCAATGAGGCGTATTATCAGTTTCTGGACCCATCGGTCGAACGGAAGAACGAGGCACTGTTTGGGGGGTTGTGTCAAGCGTACGGATGTCTGCGCTTCGACTACTCGCGCGACGGGCGATTCACCGCTCTTGAATTGTTCCGTGACAACGACCACCTGAACGCACTCGGCGCCGAAAAGTTCAGCACTATTTTGGACAAAGAAGTGTTACCGAAGATATGCCATGAATGAACAGCCGTTGAAAAGTTTCTCTACTCGCTTGCTGACGCCCTTGAGGGGTCATATCCTTGCGGTTGTTTTTGCGTTTGTGACCGGCGCGGTTATTGTGGGCCCGCAGATTGCATTCATCGTGAATGAGGGAGAACATTATCAAGGAGTCTATATGCTTGCGATAAGTGACGAGGCGCACTACCTCGCAAGCATGAAACAACTTTATGATGACGGAAAGATCGGGAACCCCTATCTCTACGAATATAAGTACTACGGTCCCCAGTTCTGGTCCTCGGGGGGAGAGACACTGCTTGCGGCACCGGGGAAGTGGCTCGGGATCTCCGTGCCGACAATCAACCTCGTCTACAAGTTCCTTCTTCCCGCGCTCGAGTTCCTGCTGGTGTATGCGCTTGTCTTCCGCTTGAGCCGCTCGCGTTCGTGGTCGATGGCCGGCGCTCTTATGGTCTTCATGGGTCTCGCGTATCTCGACGGAGAGAATTTTCGGCACCTCATTTACGCCGACGAATACTTCCGGACGCATTTTCTTTTCGCGGGGCGTCCGGTGCAGCCGCAGTTAAGCCAGCTCCTTTTCTTTCTGTATCTCCACGGTCTCTTGAATATTCACGAAGGTAAAAGTTATCGCTGGTTCTTTCTACTCGCGATTATCCTCGCTTTTTCTTTTTATTCATATTTTTTCAGTTTCACCTTTATTCTCGCATTGAACGCGGTTTTCGTGGTCATGTGGTATCTCTCGGGGAAAAGGCGCTCGGCATGGGGGCTCGGTCTTGCAACGCTTGCGGCCATCGTGGCGGGGATCCCGCCGCTTTGGGAGATCTACGCGGCGATCCATTTTCCCGATTAGGCGCAGGTTGCGGAGAACGGGGTCGGTGTGGGATTGCAACATCGGCCCATCCTCCACAGGCCTTGGCTTTTCGTGACGGCCTTGTTTGGGATCTATGTGTATGCGACGAAGGCGTGGAGAGTTGTCAATCTTCGCCGCACACACATACTCTTCATTTTCGGCTTGCTTGCGACCGCGATAGCCGTGCTCAATCAGCAGGTGCTTTCGGGGGTCGTTATTCAGTACTATCACTATATCTGGTACTTCAACCAGCCGGTCTTCGCCGTCGTGCTTGCTTTCCTTGGTGCCGCGCTCTTTGCCGCACTATCCGCGAGGAACCCTCGTTTACAGAAGCTCTTTCGTTTTGTGCCGTGGGTCGTCGCGCTCGTTTTCATTGCGACGGGCATCCTCACACAGTATTCGGCCTATCGTCACTATGCACCCATCGTGCATGAGGACCAGCGATACGGGATTGCTTTTCAGTGGTTAATGGAGAACACCCCGAAAGACTCCGTCGTGATGGCGAATCAGTATCTTTCGGAGTTGATACCCATCTACACGGAGAACAACGTCGTTTGGAATAGCGTGCATATTCTAACCTCGTACTTCGTTCCGCCGGAGCGTGTCAAGTTCACACCCGAAAATCTCCTCGCGGCGCCGGACTTCCTTGCCGCGAGTCGCGCATATCGCCTCGACTATGTGCTCTGGGACACGAAAAAAGACCCCGACTGGAAGATCGATCGCCTTTCGCTCCCGCTCCTTTACTCGGGTGACGGGTTCGACATCTACGGCGTGCCGAAATAGCCAGTATCGCCGATCACCGTTAGTATGAGTACTGCTTTGGCAGCCGCATATTCAATGAGAGAGCATTTCGCAAAATTATCGTCGATATCGAGAACGCATGTCATCGCGATTGTCTTCGCGCTTTTTGTCGGCGCGCTCGTTCTCGCCCCGCAGGTCATTTTTATTGTGAACGAGGGAGAGCACTATCAGGGGCTCTACATGATGATGACCGGAAAGGACGAAGAGGCATACCTCGCGCGCATGCAGGAGTTTTATGATGAGGGAAGGATTGGGAACCCCTATCTATATGAGTACAAACACCATGGACCGCAGTTTTTCCCATGGGGCGTAGAAATGATGCAAGCGTATCCGGGGAAATGGCTTGGTGTTTCGGTGCCGACCATGAATCTTGTTTACAAATTCCTCCTGCCGGCAATCCAGTTTCTGCTCATTTATGCGCTTGCCTTCCGCCTCACCCGCTCGCGTTCGTGGTCGATCGCCGGCGCTTTGATGGTCCTCCTTGGTTTGGCGTGGCTTGAATGGAGGCATATCGTCACCCTCATTTCGTTTGACCTCAACTATTTTTGGGACTTCATTCCTGTCTCTCGACCGGTTAACCCGCAATGGAGCCAGATCCTCCTTTTTGCTTACCTCTATGTTCTCCTTCTTATTCACGACGGCGGAAACCGCCGGTGGTTCTTTGTGCTCGGTGCGCTCTTTGCGCTTGCGTTCTTCACTTATTTTTTCAGTTGGACATTCCTCCTCGCATTGAACGCGATCTTTGTCGGCATCTGGCTCCTTTTCGGCAAACGGTCGCTGGCCGGAGATCTTGTGCTCACAAGCGTCGGCGCAATTCTCCTCGCATATTATCCGCTTCGTGAGATCGTCCTTGCCACGACTCACCCCGACTACTCACAGGTGGTCGGGGCGCTCAAGGTGGCACCCCAGCATCGCCCGATTCTGTACAAGCCGTGGCTTTTCGTTTCGGTGCTTTTCGCGGCGTATTTCTTCCTGACGAAGGCGTACAGAGAGTTCGATGCGCGGCGCGGCCACGCGCTCTTCGTCGGTGGCCTTCTGGCGACCTGTTTTCTCGTTCTGAACCAGCAGGTGGTGACAGGGGTCGTGCTCCAATACGCGCACTACATGCGCTACTTCAGTCTCCCGATCTTTGCGGTGATTTACGCCTACCTTGCTGTGCAGTTGATAGGACGATACATCCCTTCCGCCGTCCACACTACGACGGAACCCCCTCGCTTGCCCTCGCCGCACCGCGTCGTCATCGCTGTACTCCCGTGGGTCTTTTCAGCAGTCTTCATCGCCACGGGAATCTTGATGCAATATTCGGGGTATCAATCCTACGTCCCCATTGCACATGACAACCAACGCTACATGAGCGCACTCGTTTGGTTGAACGAAAATACTCCGAAAGACTCCGTTGTGATGACGAATCAGGATCTTTCGGAACTCGTCCCGATCTTCACGCACAACAATGTAGTGTGGAATAACTTACATATTTTGCCTTTGTACTTCGTTCCGCCGGAGCGCGTCAAGTTCACACCCGAAAATCTCCTCGCCGCGCCGGACTTCCTTTCCGCCAGCCGCGCATACCGCCTCGACTATGTGCTCTGGGACACGAAAAAAGATCCCGACTGGAAGATCGATACGCTCGGGCTTCCGCTCCTTTACTCGGGCGATGGACTCAACCTCTACGAGTTGCCGAAGTGACCATGATCAACCGTGTACTAAACTTTGTGCGAAGCATGCCGCAACCGGCATCCAAAATTCTTTTCGAACGGAAATCGTCCGGCGCAAACGGCGGCACCCAATTTTTGATCTGTTGCTCATAATCCTTACGCATGTGAGCGTAGGACCCAATTCATGGCCAAATCATTCTTGTGATGCCATCGTTTATTGGCGTGTAATACCCCGCGACTCTGTCGCGGGGATACACTAAAGTCAGCATCGGCGGCGACCAATTTTTCTTAAAGGTAGTCCTTTTAGAAAAATGGAAGCGACCTAAGTTTTGTTTACAAAACTGGAAGTCCCTTTAGGGGTACCCGTAGTGGTACGGCCGATTCTTTTTCCAAAAAAACACCCCCGGTACCGCGTGCCGAATACCCCGTCGGCCTACCCTCGGGTAAGGACACGCGGTGTGTTTTATTGGGAGCGTCCAAAATACCCCGTGGCTCTGCCACGGGGATGAATGGACGCAAGATATGTTGGAGCGGGCGGTGGCCCGCTCCTCTTCCCCGCCTGCGCCGGAGCTTCGGCGGGCAGGCAAAAAACTTGCCCGTGGTTCCGCCCGCCAAATACCCTGCGGTCTTTGCCGCGGGGATTGGACGGGCGGACAAGTTTATTTACCCCTAATTTGTTAATCGTTCGAGTGTATGATATTTCAGTACCAAAACAAAACTCTCTACTTTTACAATCGCCTGACAATATGAGACCATGGATGTGCTGTATATAATGTTTTTCATTATGTACCCGATAAAGCAGATGATTTCCAAGACGTTATCTATTGAGTTTTTTCGCTACCTTTTCGTTGGCGGTATTGCTTTTGTTGTCGATGCGGGGACACTTTTTGCGCTGACGCATTTTCTTTCGATCAACTACCTCATCTCCGCCGCCTGCGGCTTCCTGTTCGGACTTATCGTGAATTATGTTCTCTCGATACAATGGGTTTTTGCCGCACGGGCGATTGCCGATCGACGCGCGGAATTTGTTCTTTTCGCGGTGATCGGAATCGGCGGATTGGCATTGAACGAGCTTTCGTTGTGGTTCCTTACATCTATTCTCGGAGTATACTATATGTATTCCAAAGTGATTACTGCGGCCGTTGTCCTGCTTTGGAATTTTTTCTTAAGAAAATTTTTCTTATTTACCGCTTCAAACAAATGAACAAAAAAAAGGACATTGCGCTCATCATCGGTGCCGGCCCGGGTGGTCTTACTGCCGCCCATGAATTGCTCTCGCGCACCGACATCCTCCCGATCGTTGTTGAGGCAAGCAACTATGTCGGCGGGATTTCCCGTACGGTAGTTCACAACGGCAATCGTATTGATATCGGCGGCCACCGTTTTTTTTCCAAGTCCGATCGAGTGATGGACTGGTGGAAACGGGTGATGCCGATCGAAGGGCAGGGCGGCGCGTCACAGCAAATTCGTTACAGAGGAAAAAATGCGACGATTGCTACTGCGGAGTCGGGACCCGATCCGGATCGTGAAGATCGTGTCATGCTTGTCCGTCCGCGTAGATCACGCATCTATTATCTCGGACAATTTTTTGATTACCCTATCTCGCTTTCTCCTGATACGCTCCGAAAACTCGGGATGATCCGTCTTGTAAAAATTGGCACAAGCTATGTATGGGCGACGCTGTTTCCGTATCGCAAGCCGAGAAATCTCGAGGAGTTTTATGTTAATCAATTTGGCCGCGAACTTTATAAGACTTTTTTCGAATCGTATACCGAAAAAGTTTGGGGTGTTCCATGCAGTGCGATCAGCGCCGAGTGGGGGGCCCAGCGGGTGAAAGGGTTATCGCTTTCTCGTGCGGCACTGCATTTTCTTAGAAAGCAATTTTCCGCTATTTCGCTTGGTGACAAAAAAGTCGAGACATCGCTCATTGAGCAATTTCTTTATCCGAAGTACGGCCCGGGGCATATGTGGGAGACGGTCGCGCATGATATTAAAGCCGATGGAGGAAAAATTCTCGTTGAGCATGAACTCGTGGGGCTTAAGACGCAGGCGAATCGTATTACCGGAGGAGTCGTGAGCGATAAACACACAGGAAAAAAGATCACCATAGCGGCCGATTACGTTTTTTCGACAATGCCGATCAAAGATCTCGTGAATGCGCTTGACAGAGAAGTTCCGGAGGCGGCATATGGGGTCGGCAATAATTTGCTTTACCGTGATTTTATTACCGTCGGCCTTCTCTTGGACAAGCTTGCGGTGTGCGATGAAAAAGACGGCGGGATGATAACGGATAATTGGATCTATATTCAGGAGCCGGGCACCAAGGTCGGTCGCGTGCAGATTTTCAACAACTGGAGCCCGTACATGGTCGTTGATAAAAGTAAGGTGTGGATTGGCCTAGAATATTTCTGCACCGAAGGTGATGACATGTGGAACATGGGCGAGAATGAATTCACTGCGTTTGCGATTGACGAGGTTACACGTATCGGACTCATTCACAAAGAAGATGTGCGCGACAGCGTGGTTATCAAAATGAAAAAGACCTACCCCGGTTATTTCGGGGCATATGAGCATTTTGACCAAGTGCGCGCATATCTTGACACGTTTGAGAATCTTTTTCTCATCGGACGGAACGGCATGCACAAATATAACAATCAGGATCATTCAATGTTGACCGCGATGGTTGCCGTCGACAACATCATTTCAGGACGGACTGATAAGTCGAACATTTGGGCGGTGAACGCCGAACAGGATTACCACGAAACAAAGGAGGGTTAACACGCATGGAAAAAATTGCACGGATCAGAAGTTTTTTTAAGAACGTGCGGTCGCGACTGACGAGTGGTGAGTGGATCACGCTCGGCGTGATTATGCTGTCACTCATTGTTGGCATTTGGCACGCACTTCCGGACACGAAGGTTATCGGCGACGAGTCGCCGTACGTTGGCGGCGTTCTGCGTTCGATAGCGTCACATACCCTTGTGCCGCACATTGACTATGCTTACACACTTTCGTTCTACGCCAACTACGTGTTCATGATTGTTGTGCTTGCCGTCGGATATATTGGAAGCGGGTTTGATCTCACCGCATTAACGCACTGGCTGACTGCCAACCAGCACCTGCTCTATCTTGTTCCGCGGGGGACGAGTGCACTCTCGGCGCTCGCAGTTGCAGTGTTTCTCCTTTTGTTGGGCAAGGAAGAGGGGAGGGAACTACGGGACCGCATTGTTGTCGTTCTGCTTTTTTTCTCCACGATTGTCGTGACGATGGTCATGCATACCGGGAAGATGTGGACGCTCTCACTCTTGCTTGTCATGGCATCGGTTTATTTTTTTGCCAAGGCGTTGCGGGAAAAAAAAGAGTACAAGCGTGTTCGGAGTTCACCGGTGTTTTGGGCGATCATGTTCGCGTTTCTTGCCTTTGCGAATTTTCCGTTCAATATTATTTTGCTCCTCGAAATACCCTTTCTTTTATGGTTTTTTCATGATCGAGTGCTTCGACGAACGATTGTGATGAGCACTCTTTGCGGACTTCTTGCTTTTGCGGTTCTTTTTCTTGTGAATAAAAGCGGCTGGGTCGCACAAAACAGCGCGACGGCCCCCTCTGGTGCGCCGGGCGTTGCGACAAACATCGTGTATCAGTTGTGGACGTTCGCGGGGCTGTTGCCGCTTCTTTCCATCGCCCTTTTTTTGCGTATTCGTCGCATCACCAATAAGCCGCTTTTCTTTTTTCTCCTCTCTGTTCTTGTGCTGTATCTTACTTTGCTTGTTCTGCGCGCGCCTTGGGCGGCGAGCGGTTTCTACCGATACGCGTTTTATCCGGCTTTTTTGCTTTCGGCGATGCTTATGGTGACACAACCAAACACATGGAAGCTCGAATTGGTGTTGGTCCCTATTTCGTTTGTTTTTTTCATTAAAACACTCTTCCTGCTTTCCGTGCCCACTACCTACAATCTTGCGCGCGATTGGGCAGTTGAAAATCTTTCAAGTAAAGACGTGTATGTCGTCTCGACGATTCAGGAGGTTTCCTTACCAAAAAATCAGCGCTCATATGCACTCGTAACGCCTCTCCATTGTGGTAGCCGTTGTGAGGCGGGCAAAAAAGAAGAGTTCTATCCGGAGTTTAAGTATACCGTCCTCGACGATGAGACCGGCAACCTCAAGGTGGAAACGGTGAGTGGCGCTCAAGATGTGTATGTAATCTCTGACACGATTTCACAATCCACTATTCCACTCGCGGTTTTCGATAATGGTCTTGCTGCGGGATATTTTTCCGTTGATTATCGTCTCGGAATATATAGTCCGAGACTTTTTGGTGCCAGTCGCCTTGGGGAGCGTTTGTATGTGTACAAGAAAACACAATAACGCTGGGTACTTATGGAAAAACATTTTGAAAGTTTATTGTCATTTGTTCCCGATCTTCTCCATCGGCGCATTCTCGATCTGGGTTCGGGGAGAGGGAAGTTCCTCATTGATATGTCTCGCCGTGGCGCAGAGGTCGTGGGATATGAAAAAAGCGAGGAATATGCGGACATTTCCCGCGAGGAACTTCGCTCGGCCGGCCTCTCGGCAGAGGTGGTAGTAGGAAGCGGGGAATCACTGCCTTTTCCCGACGGATCGTTTGGGTTCATTAATATGTCTGAAGTGATCGAGCATGTCGAGGACCCCGACGCGGTGCTTCGAGAAACCTATCGCGTGCTAAAGCGGGGAGGAGGCATGTATGTGAGCGTACCGAATCGTTTCGGATACAAGGACCCGCATTATCACTTATATTTTGTGAATTGGTTACCCAGAAGTTGGAGCGAGGCGTATATCCGCTTGCGCGGGAAAGCAAAAAATTACGACGGCAAGGCCGGACGACAGCAACTCTCCGCCATGCACTATTACACTTATGATGAATTTCGCCGCCTCGTCGCATCGGTTGGGTTCGGATTTATTGACACGCGAAAGGAAAAAATTCGCCGCATGCCGCTTTTCAAACGTATGTTTTTTGTGCCGGTCTACGCGTTCTTTCGCCCGTGGTATTTCGACACCTTTCACTTTTTCTTAACCAGAGAGAAGTGAGCCTTGTCGGGCGTGCTACTTCGAAGAGTTTGTTCTGTTATGATAAACATCATGAAAATCTGTTATTTCGGTGATTACAATCTCGACTACTCGCGGACACGCGTCATTTTGCGCGGACTTGAAGAATGCGGCATCCCCGTCGTTCACTGCAACGCGCGGGAGAGGGGACTCGCCAAATATTGGAAATTATGGCGTGCGCACCGTGCGCTTCGCGGCTCCTACGATATGCTCTTCGTCGGATTGGGTGACGCACGTGCGATGCCCATCTTTGCACGCCTTATTACCGGAGGGCCGGTCGTCTGGGAGCCGCTCTATTCGCTCTACGACAATTGGGTCTTCGACCGCAAACTCGCAAGCCCGCATTCGCTCAAAGCCTATTACTACCGGCTCCTCGATTGGCTCGGGTGCAAGGCGTCCGACCTCATCATTCTTGATACGAATACGAACTGCGAATACTTCCGCGAGACCTTTGGTGTGCCGAAGCAGAAGCTTGCCCGCGTTCTGGTCGGCGCCGATACGAGTGTCTTTTTGCCGCTTTCGAAAATTGCCGAAACGGGAAAGTTCGAGGTGGAGTTTCACGGCAAGTATATTCCGGTACAAGGCACCGATGTCATCATCCGCGCGGCGAAACTTCTGGAAGGAGACAATGTGCACGTGACGATGATCGGCGGCGGTCAGGCGTTGGGCGAGACGAAGGCGCTTGCGGAGACGCTCGGGGTGAACAACGTCACTTTTCTCCCGTTCCTTCCACAGCAGGAAGTTGTGGGCTACATCAGGAATGCCGACGTGTGCATGGGGCTCGTGGGCGATGTGCCACGCGTGGTGCGTGCCATACCGAACAAGATGTATGAGGCCGCCGCGATGGCGCGTGTGTCGATCAATGTCGACTCTCCGGCTCTTCGTGAAGTATTCACTCCCGGAGTCGACAGTGTCGGCGTGAAGCAAGGTGATCCCGAAGATCTTGCACGCGCCATTCGAGAATTGAAAGCGGGCGGCAAGGCGGAGGCGATGGGAAAGTCCGCCTACACCACATTCGTAAGAACGAGCACGCCGAAACTCGTCGGTGAGGAGCTCCTTGCGGCGCTCGCGCGGGTCGCCCCAAAGCAGTGAAATACAAGGTCTAGCGAACAGAGCGTCCGAGGTCGGACCTTGCCTGCCCGCAGAAGTTCCTACGCAGGCGGGGGGAAATAGCTTTAAGGTTCGACCTCGGACGCCGTGCGGTTGTTCCTGTTGACACAAGGCCATTTAACGTGCTAAAGTATTTTCCAAGGGTACATTGTCTTCGGGCATTTCAACACAAGGAGGTTGCCGGTGGATTTCACATTCAAGGAAGTTGCTTCGATGGTGCGCGCACTTCAGGATTCCTCGCCGGAAGGCGAACATGGTTTCGGACACGATGCGATCTATGCCGTTTCGGAAGCGCCCGACAGCGCTCATGCGACGCTCTATGCGGCAAGCGGACTCTATAAGAGGGGTACGCCTGTCGCGATCGCCGGCTGGGACACCGACAAGTTCGGATACCCCGGATGCCGCGCGTACCGCTCCATGCTTCGGGGACTCTGGGTCGCCGACCTAGATATCGTCGAGATACCGCCCGTCGACTTCGAGCATGGGAACACGCGCACCGAGGCGCTCGCATTTGCGAAGTATGCACGGGAGGCCGGATGGAGATCGGTTGCGGTGGTCGCACCCACGGTGCATCAGCCGCGCGCGTTTCTCACCATTTTGAAGGGATAATACCCAAAATCACCGGTTTGTTTTGAATGTTTCACCTTGCCACTGAGCCATAAAACAGATATTTTCTAGGTATATGTCTAAAAAA
>MHLS01000058.1:1472-20833 GCA_001819095.1 Candidatus Lloydbacteria bacterium RIFCSPLOWO2_02_FULL_54_12 | reverse complement strand
TGGGTGAGAGATGAATAATTGCTTGACACAACTATTATCGCTCAACAGACGGGCCATTTCTATATCTACCGGAATTTAACCGGACACGAGTGGGGCAACCGGGGACATCTGTCCCCGACCAAGGCCACGAATCTAGTACGAGGTCGGACCTTGTACTGAAAAAACCCTTATTCCTGCGATACAAGGTCGGACCTTGTACACAAGAAGAGAGGCGTCGCTTTGGTCGGGGACAGATACGCTATCCCGAAATGTTCTTTACATACGACATCCGCGCATACGCGCAACCCAGGCTCCGGGAATTGGGGCAAGGAGAAAGTGAATGAAAACCGCATTCGTAACGTACAACACCGTCGGCCATGGCGAACTTCCGAGCGGACTCCACACATCTCCCTGCGGCGCCGAAGCGCTCGTCCTTCAGAACACAAAGGGCGAAGCCTGGGGAGCAAAACGGGCCCCGGGAAGCTACGAGCGCACGCCGAGCGAGGGGAAGACGCTCACCGCGAACCGCCAGGAAGAGATCGGCGCACTCTGGGAAGAACTCCAGAAGCACGCGACCGAGATCGACCACCTCGTGGTGTACGTCGGGGCGAACGGCTCCCAACGTGCCGTTGCGCTCTCCGCGCAACTCCCACCGGAGCGGGTCACCTACGTGCTGTGCAATTGCAGTCTTCCCGCAAAGGAGAATGTGATCGCACTCATGGGGATGAGCGCCGCCAGGCGAGTCGACTGCGAGTGCGGGGGCCACGACACCATGCGGGCGATCTTCGATCGCTTCATGGAACGGGGGACCCTCGACGCGTAGCGGAGGCAAGAGCGGGGATCCGGGGCAACACATAACCCCCGGGCGAGACCGCATTCGCAGAACTTCGGTTCTGCGCTTTATCGAATGCTTGATCCTTTCGAGCATTCGTAGAGAAAGTTCTTTGAATCTTCAAGCGCGTCGCGCATCCTGCGCCACCCACTCCTCGGGGAAAACCGGGAATAGGAGACGACAATGATCGTCAAATTCATCGTCACCGCCGGGCGCATCGTTTTTAGCGACGAACACTACGCCTCCAACCTTCACTCCGATGTAGCCGAAGAAAACGGGATCCCCGCGGAAGAGGTAGAGGGCGGTGGGTTGGCCGACACGGTGCAAAGGCGGATCTTCGGAACATCATACGGTTTCGGCCCATATGACCCCGGGGTGGTTGCCCGCATTTTGGACAACTGGACGATAGAAGCCCCGTCCGACTACGTGTGACAAACCGTGGGGAGGCGTCGGGGGGTCGTCCAAAAAGAGATCGGCGCATTCTGCGCAACCCACGCTTCGGGGTCTGAAGCACAACACAGGAGACGCGCCATGAGAGTTAACGTGGCCGGCTGGTCAAACAGCCGTGAAGTCCGCGTCGAGGGTGGCAAGGTCCAATTCGAAGTCGGGATGGACCACAACCACTGCTCGACGTGCGCTTCCCGTGTCCGCCATGTGGAGCATGCGCTTGTCCAAAAGGACATCCCGCATCGCTTCTTTGGCGGAGGCGGCAGCGCGCTCTTTGTGGAACTGGATGGCCCGCCGCAAGGCGTGGACCTCCGGGACCACTTAGGGCGAGCGCTCAACGTCGCCGTAAGGTGATGTTGAGGAAGCTAGTCGGCGCCTGCTGTGTCCGACGATAAATCGCGCGTCACATTGGCGCACGACCCGAGGATAGGATCCGGGAAACAGGCACGGGTGGTACGCATAGAACAGGCAAGAACACCCCGAGAAAGGGAACTCGTACAAAATCCCTAGCTGTCCGGAGACGTGTGTCTCCGCTGATGAGCTCGAAAGAGCGAAACAGTGAGTTCTTTGAATGGTACCAACGCCTGTATGCACGTGCTGCTTCGCAAGAGGCGTCACTTGCATACAGGTGTTGGGGAATGTCTGTAGCCTCCGGTCCGTTGAGGCCGGTAAACACTGTCGGGTCGCTCCCGGCAGAAAAACCGAGCACATTCACGGGGAACAAAAAATGCCCGTGAAGTGTCAGTCGACTGACATCGCTCGATGACGCGGAAAACCGCCGAAAGATGGCCGTGTGTGCGTGAGTCGAAGTCTCACGGTAACCACATGCGGCCGATCACCCCCCGACGGGAAGAGCAAACGTTTGCTCTTCCCGTCTTGCTGTAGAGAAGTGCATGCTTCTCCTGACGAGTCGGAAACGACGAAACAGCACAACGACGGCACGGGAGAAGCCCGATCATCATGTTAGTATTGAAGTCATGAACAGAAACGCTGCGCCTATCCCCGAACCGGCCGCCGACCTCCCGCCCGACATCGGAGAAAACACTGCGGGAGCAATTCCGGCCGCGCAATCACCCGAAGAGGGGGGTGCGGACGTCCTTTTTGGTGAAACACATCTGCGTCAGGAAAATCCGGCGGAAAGCGGAGCCTTCGGTGAAAAGATGCACATATCTCCCGAACAGTATTACCAGCGCGTGCTCCCAAGATACTACATTCCGAGCGACGAAAAGATCCTTGAGGCAGAGAAGAGCGGCTTGGACCTGGTGACCATCCTCTTTAATGCGAATACGGGACATGCCGTCGAAGTGCGCGCCGAGATCGGGAGCGGCGTGCGGAAAGAAGTACAAGATGCACGCAAAAGATTGAGCGGCGAGTCGCTCCAAAGCGGTTACCGCGAGATCCACAAGAAAGCGCTGGGAACGCTTTACGGCGAACTACCCGAGAATATCCGTGGTGATTTTTCCGACGGAGCGCTCGAGTTGCGCTACACGACCATCTGCAGACAACCGGGAGATTGCGGCCCGACGAAAGAGCGGCTCGGAATGAGCGCGTTCCCCGAGGAGTCACGAGTCGCCACGGCGGCAGAGATGATCGACTTCGCCGGCACCGACTGGGAAGAGCTTTTGGGCGACGAGCCCTTCGTCCTCGACGCGACAAAAAACGAGACCCTTCCGCCCACGAACGCTGCGACGCACAAAAGCACCCGCACCAAGGGCGCGGCCCTTCCGAAGACGCTGGTGAACGACCTCCAGAAATTCCGCTACGCGCTCGGGCGGGCGATGACGACGGGCGACAAAAAAGAGTGGGACGATATCTCCCGAGAGTACGCGGAATTGATGGACCACTTGCCGCAGTACTGGGAGTATCGTTTTGCCGTTCAGGACCTGATCGCGCGCGTCAAGAAGGGAGAGATTGAGGGGATGCCCAAAACTATTCTCTCCGTCGCCTCGGGACCGCACGTCGAAGCACAGGCGCACATGGACCTCGAATATCTCTACGAAGCGAGCGGACTCACAAAACCGGAGATCTTCAACCTCGACATCTCGACCGCAATGATCAAGAAAGGCGAGGACAAGTTCGAAGGTCAGGCAGTTCGGCTCGAGAAAAAGGACTACTGGGACATACCGAAGAATGTCGTCGGTGACATGCTCCGGCTCCCCATCAAGGACGATGCGTTCGAGATGGTGGAATGCTCCTCGCTCGACAATCTCCTCAAACGCGCGCCCAAGGACGTCGATACGGCGCTCGGCGAAATGGTACGCGTGCTCAAAGCGGACGGGCTCCTCCGCATCGTACACAAGGAGCTCCTGCCGGAGACGTTTTTCGCGAAGCTTTCGGCGCACGGCCTCGCGCTTTTGACCGCGCCCCACACGACGTTTCACGCGCATCCGGGTTTCTTGGAACAGCTCGAGAGGACCCGCGGGAAGAAATTCCTCGAACGTTCCAAGCAGAAAATCTTTCGCGGCGCCGAATATATCCTCGCGCAAAAGAGTGCCGCGGACCCGAAGCACAAAGCGGCGGTATTCTTACCAAACGACATCACGGAAACAACAGAAGCTCCAGTGGCCACAAACGACGCGGAAAAGGCCGCCCACATAAAAGACGCACTCGGCTACTTTCTCGACATGGAGGGCGGGGGTCAGCTCTTCAACACACACAACCGGCGGAGCAGGAAACGAAAGCAGGTGCCGTACAAAGCACTGCGGAAGGCGATCGTCTACGGGGCGGCAAAAAGTCTTATCGAGGACGCCGACGGCGGACTGGTGATGAAGAACGGGAAACCGCTGTCACTCAAAAATAAATTGGCGCACTACACCGACCGGAAAGAGGAGACGGGCTCGGGCACGATCGCGCTCGAGGAGATCGCCCTACTCGACCGGCCCTACCGTGAGGAACTTTTGCAAAAGTATGCTCCTTTCATATATAAAGAACTGCATGATGCGGGGGTCTTTCGCGGAAAAGGCGCCCGACCCGCTTTAACGGCAAATAACTGATATGACGTCACTACGCAAACCCGAGACCGCCGCACGCTACGAGGAATACCGGAAGAAACGGGAGCCGGACGTCTGCTACCTCTGCCGCGCCGCGTCCATCAAAGAGTTCACCTACTGGCGACTCCTTCCCAACGAATATCCCTACGACCGCATCACGAAGACGCACCATTTGATCACGCTTCGGCGCCACGCGGACGAGAACGCCCTGACCGTCCCCGAATACAACGAACTCTACGACATCAAACTTGCGCTCCGGAACGACTACGATATGCTCTTCGAGAATACGCTCAAAAATAAATCCATCCGCGAGCACTACCATATTCACGCCATCGAGGTTGCGGACGAATTGCCCTAGCCCAACCACACATACAAGGTCGGTCCTTGAACATCGGTTCCTAAGGTCCGACCTTGTGCTTCGGCGTCCTATCCGCGGATGGTACGGTGTACTTACGACGTACCACTTTTGGCGGAAACGCAAGTTGCACAACGGGCATTTCGCGCTAAGCTGATGACGGAGTGTTTTTTCATACTGAAGGAGATTCCGCGATGAAAGAAAGGCGTTATGCCGTGTTCGGCGCGGGAAGACAAGGGCGGGCGGCGGCGTATGACCTCGCACGATTCGGAAACGCATCCGAGGTCCTGATCGCAGATAGGGACCCGTACGCGGCGGGAAGTGCCGAGGTGGAAGTCAACGACCTGCTCGGGAAAAAAGTCGTCCGATCGCTTCGGATCGACGTCGCCGACTCAATGGAAATGCGGCGCGTACTCTGGGGCATCGACGGCTTCGTCGGCGCAATGCACTACGCGCTCAATCACGCGCTCACAAAGACCGCCATCGAGAACGGCTGTCACATGGTCGACCTAGGCGGAAACACGGGCGTCGTCTTGAAACAACACGAACTCCATCGGCAAGCGGCATCCGTATGCGTCTCGATCATCCCCGACTGCGGAATGGCGCCGGGCTTCGACGTCAACCTCGCCTGTCACGTGCTCGGGCAGTTCGCGCGGCCGGAGAAGCTCACGATCTACTGCGGAGGGATCCCGCAAAGGCCGAAGCCGCCCTTGGGCTACCACTTTCCGTTCGCACTCTCCGGACTCGTCAACGAATGCTCCGGATACGCGGACATCATCAACGACGGCGAGGTCACGCAGATGTCGACCTTGTTCTCGTTCGAAGAGATAGCGTTACCGGAGATCGGCCTCCTCGAAGCGACACACACTTCCGGCGGACTTTCGACGGCACCGTGGACGCTCCAAGCGAAGTATCCGACGCTCCGGACGCTCGAGTATAAGACCTTGCGCTATCCCGGGCACTGGAAGATCCTCCGGGATCTCACGAAGGAAGGAAGACTCGCAGACGGTCTGAAAGAATTCGAGTCGAAGGAGCGCGCATCGCCCCACGATCCGGAAGATATCGGCATCGTGAGCGTACACGGGCATGGCCTCACCAAAGACGGCAAAGCATTGACCGTGATCGCCGAGGTCGTCGACCGCTACGACGCGGTGACGGGCTTCACCGCCATGCAAAGGCTGACCGGCTTCCACGCATCGATCGCCCTCATCGCCGCAACGGAGCGACTCACGGTGGGCGGCGTGCATGCAGTGGAATCCCTCGACCCGAAAATGGTCGTCGACGAATTCGCGAAGCGCGGCATCACCGTGGACGAAACCCACGCGGTATGCTCCAAATAGTCAGCACCAACGACCTCGCTCGAGGTCGTTTTTTGTATTCCAACTTCACCTAATGATGACGAAGTGGTAGGAGGAAGAATTTTGATGCAAAACGAAGTTCTTGACCAACTCGACATTCGCGAGAGCACACGCGTAGTACGTCCTCCGAATCCGAGGTTGGGAAAAACGAGTAGTGCGCAAAGTTATTCGCTCACCACGCGGAAGACTTCTTCTATGGTGGTCATACCATTCGCCGCTTTGAATAGTCCGTCTTCCAACATCGTCAACATCCCCTCCTTCCGCGCCTGCTCCTCGATCTTCTCGGCCGGCGAGTTCACGATGACGTGACTTCTGATGCCCGGCGTCATCTTCAAGACCTCGTGAATGCCGATACGCCCTTTGTACCCCTCTTCGCATTCGAGGCTGGGCTTCGGCTTGTAGAGCGGGACTTCGTCCCAGTCGGTCCCTTTCGGGACGATGCCTTCTTCGATAAGCGCCTTCAAGACGCGTTCGAGGTCCGCCTTTTTGCTCAACGCCTCGATCTCGGACTTCGTGAGAAAATACTTATCCTTCGCGCCGCAGAGTTTACGCACGAGGCGCTGGGCGACGATGACGTTCACCGTCGAGATGATGAGAAAAGGCTCGGCGCCCATGTCGATGAAGCGCGGAATGGCGCCGGCGGCAGAGTTGGTGTGTAAGGTAGAGAGCACAAGGTGGCCCGTCAAGGCGGCATTGATGCCCAAGGACGCCGTCTCGCCGTCGCGAATCTCTCCCACCATGATGATGTCGGGGTCCTGACGCAGAAGGGCGCGGAGACCATTGGCGAACGTGAGCCCGATCTCCGGCTTCACCTGCGTTTGATTGATGCGGGGCATCTGATATTCGATCGGGTCCTCGACGGTCGAGATATTCACGTCGGCGGTATTGAGAATGTCGAGCGCGGTATAAAGTGTCGTCGTTTTACCGGAGCCGGTAGGACCGGTGACCAAGAGCATGCCGACGCGCTGTTTCATCGCATTGTGGAGTGCCTCAAGTCCCGCACCGTGAAAACCGAGCGATTCGAGCGAAAAGCCGCCCGACGCTTCGCGCAGAAGACGCATGACCGTCTTCTCGCCGTGATGCGTGGGGAGTGTCGATACGCGGAAGGACACCTTCTCGTTGTTGAACTCGATCTTGAAGCGGCCGTCCTGCGGAAGGCGTTTTTCGTCCAACTTCAAGTTCGAAAGCACCTTGATGCGCGCGGTGATGCCCGGCGCCGAGTCGCGCGGCAAGACCATCGCATCGTGGAGGATGCCGTCGATACGGTAGCGGATGAGCAATTGATTTTCCATCGGCTCGATGTGGATGTCGGACGCGTTCTGAATGATGGCGTGATTCAAGAGCGTGTCGACGATGCGCACCACAGGGAGATCCTCGGCCAACTTCTTCAGGTCCTTCTCCGACACCGGCGTGTCCTCGCTCTCGGAGACCGCTTTGATGGACTGCGCATCCTGCTGAATGATGTCGCCGAACTCCGCCTTGAGCGACTTCTGATACTGGAGGAGAACATTCTTGATCGACTCGACGTCGGTCAAGCGCGTCAAGATGCGCGTCCCCACTTTCTTCCGTACGAAATCAATCGCTTCAAGGTCGTCGACGTCGAGCATGGCGACCTCGAGCCCCGACGCGGTCTTCCGGAATGCGACGACATTGTGCTTGCGCGCGATTGGCTCCGGTATGAGGGAGAGCGTGTCAAAGTCGATCTTCTGTACTTTGAGATCGACGAAAGGGATACCGAGGATGTACGCTTGCACGCGGCGAAGATCGTCCGAGGAGAGCTTCCCGCCTTTCACCAAGACGTCGCCGACCGAGCCGCCCGCTTTTTCGGCCTCTTTTTCCGCGGCGGCAACCTCCGCACGGGACGCCAATCCCGAGTCGAGAATGAATTTTTTCAGTTTGTCTTCCTGGACGAGCATAGAGGGAATTCCTCTCTATTATATAGGGGCTATTGACAATGCGAAAGGGTTTGCTACGCTTAGGGCTTCGGTACAGTCGGGTAGTCACAGAGAGAAAGACAGGGTACTACGGTATCCTGTCGCTTTTTTTAAGATATTTTTGCCTTATTATTTATCACTCATCATCACGACATGTTGGATCTCAAAACAATGAAGAGCGCACTCGAACAGTTAGAGCAGGAGCGCGGCATCTCGAAAGACAAGATTATCGACGCGATCGAGGCCGCACTCGCCGCCGCCTATAAGAAAGATTACGGGAAGCGAGGACAGATCATCCGCGCCAAACTCGACATGGACACGGGGAAGACCGACTTCATACAGGTGAAGGTCGTCGTCGACGACACCTTGGTACGCATGCCGGTCGAAGGAGAAGAGGAGGAAGAAAATGAAGGAAGACAATACGGGCGCGGGAGAGAACCCGAGCCGCTACCGCTCATTCCCGCACCGGGCGAAGGAGAGGAGGGTGTCGATGCGCGTGTGCGTTTCAATCCGGAACATCACATCATGCTTGCCGACGCGAAGCTCATCAAGAAGGACGCGGTCCTAGGCGAAGAGCTCATCTTCCCATTGGATGCAAAGGACGACTACGGACGTATCGCGGCACAGACGGCGAAGCAGGTCATCATCCAGAAGATCCGTGAAGCGGAAAAGCTTTCGGTGCTCGACGAGTTCGCACAGCGCGGCGAGGAGATCGTGACCGGCATCGTTCAGCGCATCGAACGCGGGAACATCTTCATCGATCTCGGGCGTGCGACCGGGCTTCTTGCCTACGAAGACCAGATCCCCGGCGAGCGCTACCGCGCGGCAGAGCGCATCAGGAGCTACTTGTACTCGATTGAAGAATCGCCGCGCGGCATCAATCTCCGGCTCTCGCGCGCACATCCGAATTTCGTCCGTGCCCTCTTTTCTCTTGAGGCGCCCGAGGTCGCAAACGGCGTCGTGGAGTTGAAAGAGATCGCACGCGAGGCGGGCTCGCGCACGAAGATTGCCGTCCATTCGAACGACAGCCATGTCGACCCCGTCGGCTCCTGCGTCGGCCAGCGTGGCGTACGCGTCGCCACCGTCATCTCGGAGTTGGGCGGAGAGAAGATCGACGTCATCGAATGGTCGCCGGAAGTGGAGAAATTCATCGCCGATGCCCTCTCGCCGGCCAAGGTGCGGAGCGTCGTCACGAACGCCGAAGAGCGCCGCGCGGTCGTCGAAGTGATGCCCGACCAGCTCTCGCTCGCTATAGGCCGCGGCGGACAGAATGTGCGTCTTGCCGCGAAGCTGACCGGCTTCCGCATCGACATCAAATCGACCGCAGGAGAGGAATACCTCGCCGAACCGGACGCACCGCTCGCCAAAGAGACGGCGGAAACTCCGGAGGAAGAGGTGAAGGAATTCGTCGAATCGGTCGGCGAGGGTGTACCCAATGAAGAAGTCGACACGCCCGAAGAGGCTACGGCCGACGACAAGAGCGTCGTCGCCGAAAACACGAATACCGAAGAAAAGTAATACACGGTCATCGTCCTGTGACCATCGAGGTGCGTTATTAATAACATTCACACACTTATGGGTATCTATAGTATGTTCGCGATCGGAAGTTCCGTGTTCGCTATTTTATACGGCCTCGGAACCGCCAAGAGTATTTTGAACAAAAGCGCAGGAAGCGCACGCATGCAGGAGATCTCAAACGCGATCCGCGAGGGCGCCGAGGCGTACCTGAACAAACAGTACCGCGTCATCGCCCCGATTGCACTCGTCATTTTCGCGCTCTTGTGGTACGCGTTCGGCCTCACGACCGGTATGGGATTTCTGGTCGGCGCTTTTTCTTCTGCACTTGCCGGTTATATCGGCATGAACGTCTCGGTGCGCGCGAACGTGCGCACCGCCGAAGCGGCGAAAGGCGGATTGGCGCCGGCGCTTGATGTCGCGTTCAAAGGAGGCGCCGTCACCGGACTCATGGTGGTCGGGCTCGCGCTCCTTTCGATTGCCGTCTTTTTCCAGTGGACCGGCGACGTGAAGTCGCTCATCGGTCTCGGTTTCGGCGCGAGCTTGATCTCGGTCTTCGCGCGATTGGGCGGCGGCATCTTCACGAAAGCCGCTGACGTCGGCGCCGACCTCGTGGGAAAAGTCGAGGCGGGTATTCCCGAAGACGATCCGAGAAATCCGGCCGTTATCGCGGACAATGTCGGCGATAACGTCGGCGACTGTGCGGGCATGGCCGCCGATCTCTTTGAGACCTACGCGGTCACTTCAATCGCCGCAATGCTCCTCGGATCACTTCTCTTTCCGGACTTCCCGAACGCGGTCCTCTACCCGCTCGTCTTGGGCGGCGTTTCTATCGTGGCCTCGATCATCGGCACGTGGTTCGTGAAACTCGGAAAATCAGAGAACATCATGGGTGCGCTCTATAAAGCGCTTGTCGTCTCGGGCATCGTCGCGGCGGCGGCATTCTATCCGGTAACCGACAAGCTGATGTCCGGAAACCCGCTCTATTCGTCGGGTGACCTCTTCATCACCGCTTTGGTCGGCCTTATCGTAACGGGACTCTTGGTCGTCATCACCGACTACTACACGGGGACGAATCATGCACCCGTCCAGTCGATCGCAAAAGCGTCGACTTCGGGCCACGGCACGAACATCATCCAAGGGCTCGCCATCTCCATGAAGGCGACGGCGCTTCCCGTCATTACCATCGTCGTCGGCATCTTAGTCGCACACCACTTTGCAGGGATTTACGGTATCGCGGTCGCGGCAATGAGCATGCTCTCCTTGGCCGGCGTGATCATCGCCATCGACACCTTCGGTCCGATCACCGACAATGCGGGCGGCATCGCGGAAATGGCCGAACTCCCCGCGGAAGTGCGTGCGGTCACGGACCCGTTAGATGCGGTGGGGAACACCACGAAAGCGGTGACCAAAGGCTACGCCATCGGCTCCGCAGGACTCGCCGCACTTGTGCTCTTCGCCTCATATACACAAGAGTTCGAAGCGCTCGGGAAAAAACTTGTCTTTGAACTCGGCGATCCGTACGTCATCGTCGGTCTCTTCATCGGCGGACTCCTCCCCTACTACTTCGCCGCACTCTGCATGGAAGCGGTCGGAAAAACGGCAGGGAACGTCGTCGAAGAAGTGCGGAGACAGTTTAGGGAGATCAAGGGGATCATGGACGGCACCGGACGCCCCGACTATTCAAAGGCAGTCGGTATCGTCACTGCGGCGGCGCTCAAAGAGATGATTGTCCCCGCGCTCATCCCCGTGCTTGCGCCGGTCTTGGTCGGTTTCATTCTCGGACCAGAAGCGCTCGGCGGACTCTTGGTGGGAAGCATCGTGACGGGACTCTTCGTTGCCATTTCGATGACAACCGGCGGCGGCGCATGGGACAACGCAAAGAAGTACATCGAACAGGGAAACTTCGGCGGGAAAGGGAGCGACGCGCACAAAGCAGCGGTGACCGGCGACACCGTCGGCGATCCGTACAAGGACACGGCCGGCCCCGCTATCAATCCGATGATCAAAGTGCTCAACATCGTTGCACTCCTCATCGTGGGCATGATCGCCGCGTAGAAATCGTACAAGGTTTGGCTTTGTATTGTGACGGGAACAACGGTGGTACACTGAACGCGCCAGAGAATCTCGACGGACACTTTCCGTTTTCTCGACCCCCATGTCACCAAAAACCAACGCGCCCTTGAGCCATTCCGTTTTTGCAAAAACAACAAAAAGATTGTCGGTGTTTTGGTTGTTGTTGCTAATCATTTTGCCGTTGGTTATCGCCGCAATTTACACAACCCTTGGGGTGTTTCGCGACCACAACACTCTTGCCCTTGAGCGCAGAGGTGCGATTGCCTACCTCGCCGCGTCAATGGCGAAGGAAAATTTGGAGAAGATTATTGACGTCGGCGTTTCGCTCTCAACCCGCGTGCAGTTCCAAAAACTTGTTGAATCGGGAAAATGGAATGAGGCAATTAAGCTAATGGAAAGCGTGCCAAAAGATTTTCCCTACATCCAACAGGCGACTCTTTTTGATCCGCAAGGTATTATTCGGGCGGCAACGCCGCTGACACCGGAACTTTCCGCCATCATGGGGAAAGATTTTTCCTACCGTGATTATTACAAAGGAGTGAGCAAAAACTGGGAACCGTATGTTGCCGAGGCGATCAAGCCGGCGGTCCCCTTGGGATACAATCTCATTCCGGTGGCAACCCCGATCAAATCTCAACAAGGCGCAGTGCTTGGGATACTGCTGTTAAACATAAAACTCGACGCCATCGCGGCGTGGAGCAAAAAAATTGACGTGGGCCCCACAGGATTCGTGTATATCGTTGACCAGAGAGGACACTTGATCGCGCACCCCACTCTTTTGCCGACAGAAGATATTGTGGATTTTTCCTCCGTGCCGGCTGTGCAAAAAACGCTCAAGGGTGAGCGCGGCGTGGAGGTACTCTTTAATCCGATTGAAAACGAAGAGCGCGTGACCGCGTACGAACCGGTACCGCAATATGGATGGGGGGTAGCGGTGGTCGAACCGGCCCGCACCGCTTTTGCTGAAAGGAACAAAGAAGCGGGCCGGGTAGCGATTCTTTGGGTCCTCATTATTTTCGCCGTCGGACTCTTTACCTATCGGCTACTCCAGGACCGAGCCGTTATTTCGGACCAGCGCGATAGAGAGCGACTGCTCCTCGAGAGCATCGGCGACGGCGTCATTGCCATAGACAGGACATGGAACATTATTTCGTGGAACAAATCAGCAACAGTACTCTCGGGTTGGAGCCGCGAGGAGGCGCTTGGAAGGCCTCTGCGGGAAGTCGTACGGTTTGTCCGCGAATCGGATAAAAAAGAAAACATCGTTTTTATCGAGGAGGTGATGCTCTACGGCGAACAGCGATCTATGGAAAACCACACGCTACTCATTCGAAAGGACGGTGCGGAAATCCGCATTGGCGACAGCGCCGCCCCCGTCTTTAGCGCTTCGGGAAAAGTTGCCGGAGCGATCATTATTTTCCGGGACGTCTCTAAAGAGCGCGAGGCGCAAAAAATAAGAGAGGAAATACTCTCCGAGACGATCCATGATCTGCGAGCCCCTGCGACCGCCATAAAATCTGCCGCAGCGCTCTACGGCGACCCCGAAGAACTGGCGAGGGACCCGGAGGCACTGAAAGAGGGCGTCGAGGTCATTAAGGAGGCAAACGCGCGTATGCTTGATCTGATCAATACGCTGTTGGCAAAAGCGCGGGGTGATGCCGGTATTCTCGAGCGCGAACGCGTTTCACTTTCTTCCGTCATTTCGGGCATTGTCAAAGAGTCCGGGCCGGAAGCGGCAAGAAAGAATGTAAAAATAACATATCTTCCCTCGGAAAAGCCGCCTTACGTGCTTGCCAATATCGGACGACTTAAAGAAATTTTCAGCAATTTAATTGACAATGCCGTCAAATACAATAACAACGGCGGCACGATAACTATTGCGCACCAAACAGAAAGTGACCTCATAAAGACCACCATCCGAGACACCGGCATAGGCGTGAGCGCAGAAGACCTCTCCAAACTTTTTACCCCGTATTTCCGAGCAAGCACGAGAGAGAAGATACAGGGCACCGGGCTCGGACTCTTTACCGTCAAAAAGTTCGTCGAGGAAGCAGGCGGCAGTATCGCCGTTGACTCAACAACCGGAAAAGGAGCCACCTTCACCGTCTCTTTGCCGCTGGCACAAAACTAGGGTACCGCCAGTACAAGATTCCACACTGTACTGAAAATATCCATATTCCTGCGACACAGGGTGTAACCTTGTACTACGGCGGGCCCATGGGGTTATACACAGCTTATCCACCACGATATCCACAAAAATGTCGAGTAGAGCGGTGGGCAGTATCTACAAGGAACGGCTTGGAGTCGCCGACAAATACAAGGTCGAACCTTGAAGAATCAATTCCTAAGGTTCGACCTTGTATTTGTTTTGCTATACTGGTGGACGGCGTGGCTTATCGCGTCAAATCAAAATTACTAATTTAGTAACGTAATATCAAACAAGACATGAACGCAAAACATTTAGTGAGCGGAGTGGTCCTCGGTGCACTTTTGCTCTCACCGATGCTTTCTTTCGCGCAAGCGGGGACCCCGTCGGTCGGCGCACGCGAAGCGGGAACAGGAAAAGCGACGGGACGCGTGGCATCGACCACGGTGGCCGAGCGTAAAGAAGAGATGCGCGAAAAAATGGCGGAAAGACGAAGCGCGATACTGCAACGCATCGCGGAACGCATGATCAGGCACATGGAAGCGGCGATCGAACGGATGGAGAAGATCGCCACGCGCATTGATTCACGCATCGCGAAGTTGAAAGAGCGCGGTGTGAACACCGCCGCCTCGGAGGCATTACTCGCGACCGCCCGCCAGAAACTTGCCGCCGCAACGACGGCCGTCGAAAGCGCGAAGGGAGCAATGGCGACCGCACTCGCTGTTGCCGATGTTGACGCAGACGGTGACGGCAAAATGGATAAGGTCGACCCCGGAAAAACGGTCCGCGAATTCCTTACGACCGCACGCAACGCCGTTAAAGACGCGCATCGAGCGCTCGTCGAAGCGATCAAGAGCTTGAAGTCGTCGGCGGAACTCCGCGACAAGAACACTGGTTCAACGACGCCGGTAACACCGTAACGCTTCATTAAAAAAACGATTACTTCTTAACTATCGCAAAGAAATTATGGATCCAGAACAAAATACGGCAGGAAGCGGTGCGGAACCGGCAAAACAGTCGCCGACCTTACTCATCGTGGGCGCCGTCGTCATCCTCGTGATTGTCGCATGGTTCATGCTCATGAGCAGTGGCTCGGAGAGAACCCCCGTTGAGAGCGGCATGGAACCGGGAATGATGATGGACGCGAGTACGGTCCCGGCCGGCTCTGACGCCGAAACTGCGGCGCTTTCCACGCAGGGGACCTCCGACGAGGTCGCCGACATCGAAGCAGACCTGAACGCGACGGACCTCAACTCATTGAACGAAGTCGACCAGATCTAGTTTTCGCCCGCCAGAAAACACCGCGGGCACAGTCGAATATTGTGGTTCGGTGGGTGCCTAAAAAATACAAGGTCGGACCTTGGGAATTAATTCTTAAGGTCCGACCTTGTATTTTTTTCCTGCCTTGCAAAATAAATCGGTAACCGATAGCATAAACGGCATTCTATGGAGGAGGAGATTGCAAAAAAATACGCACTCAAGATCAAAAAACTTCCGCAGTCGCAACTCGAGATCGCCGTTGCCATTCCTACGGAAGAGTTTGACGCGGCACGCGCCGAAGCGATCAGGCACATCGGCGCCGACGTCGAATTTCCGGGCTTTCGCAAAGGACATGTTCCCGAGAGTATTCTCGTTACCAAGGTGGGTGAGACAGCCATATTGGAAGAGATGGCCGAAATAGCCATCAGCCGGGTATACCCAGAGATCATTCGCGCAGAAAAGCTTGATGTGCTCGGACGACCCGATGTGCGCATCACCAAGATTGCGCGGGGAAATCCGCTTGAATTCACCCTAACGACCGCCGTCTTCCCCGAGTTCACACTTCCCGACTACAAAAAAATAGCGGGAAAAACTGCGCGCACAACTGACGATGTTTTGGTCTCCGACGACGAGGTGGAGAAGGCCGTTGAACAGATCCGGAGCATGAGAGCGAAGAACGAAACCGCCCCGTCGGACGAAAAAATGTCGGCACCCCCTCCTCCACTCGACGATGCCTACGTAAAGACGCTCGGTGACTTCGCCGGTGTCGAAGATTTCAAAGTAAAACTCCGCGAGAATATGCAAAGAGAAAAAGAGCGCGCGGCAAAAGATAAGCGGCGTGTTGCGATCATTGACGCCGTCCTTGCAAAAACGATGATCGAGCTTCCGGAGGTCATCGTTCTGCAGGAGCTTTTACGCATGAAGGACGAATTCGCACACGACGTGAAGCAAATGGGGCTTTCAATGGCGGACTACCTGAAAGCGATAAAAAAGACCGAGGAAGAAATGGAAAAGGAGTGGCGACCAACCGCGGAGAAACGCGCGAAGACCCAGCTCGTCGTCGGCAAGATCGCGGAATCGGAACATCTCGGCCCCGACGAGGAAACGGTGAAAAAAGAGGTCGCGGCACTCAAGCGGCGATATCCCGATGCGCCGGATGACCGCGCTTTAGGCTATGTGCACATGCTCCTCACCAACGAAAAGGTGTTCGAGTTGCTCGAATCGCAAGAAGCCTAGCGCGTGTTTACAGCGAACACGGGTTTTTATATACTCTAATTACGGGCGTAGGATAAAAAACTCTTTATATTTAAAGGTAAAAGAGGAGTTGACTAAATCATATTTATATGTTAAAAAGATAACATGATGGAAGGACCAAATAACGACGAGTCGGTGGCGGACCAAACCCCCGAGACCGTAGAACGCGTGCTTTCACCCCAAGAGCGGGAGGAGATTTTTCGTGCCACCATGGAAGGAGGGGTCAACACCGCGCTCCAGATGGTGGCGGAGCGCTTTGAACAAGCGCCGGATCCGAAGAACAATCTCGAGTTCCACAACACCCGCCACACCGGAGACGTCATCCGAAGATTCGATGCGGTGATCGACGCCATTCGCACTGCCGACCCGTCTCTCGTTGACGATCGTTCGCATGCCGTCGGACGATTCGCCGCGGCACATCACGACACTGTTCAGAACTGGGAGCCGGCAGAAGCTCCGAGCAAAGTGCCGGGTGAAGAAGGTCTCGTGGCGGTGATGCGCAAGCGTTTCGCCGGAGCCAACGAAGCGGCAAGCACGGCCGGCGCGTTTGCCATCATGGACAAAGCAAACGAAGACGCGGGAACGGAGCTCTTCACAGACGAAGACCGCCGCATGATCGCCGGAGGTCACGACGCAACGGTTCCCGGATTCAACCCTGAAAAGGGAACTGTCGTACAGCCGAAGTTGAATGAGCAGTCGTCGATCGTTGAACGCGCCATCGCGCTCGCCGACCTCGGCACGGCGGGAATTGACGGGAAAGAACGCTACCTCCCCGAAGGAGATGCGCTTTTCAGAGAAGAAAATCTGGACATCGCCGAAGCGGTGCAAAATCCCAGTTCGCTCTCTCCTCAACAAAAAGCATTCTTTACGAGACGTATGCTCGGATGGTCGCAGTTTCAGGGAAAGTTCGCGGCAGGAAGAAAGGCGATGCTTGAAGAAGAGCTCCGCCCGCTACCCCCGCAAGCGCGCAAGGCCGTGGAAGCACTGTTCACGAAGTTCGACGAATCGACCGTGGCGGCACAAGAGCAGGCGGCGCGAAGGGCAAATCTTTCCTTTGAAGAGCTCGCCAAAGACATGGGCTATACGGTGGGAAATGAAGAGAAGGTGGTTTACTAAATACGCCGGATAACCCGTTCGACAAATGAATCCCGTTAGAAATCGCGGACACGTCGTGCTAAATGTGTATTTACTGAAAATTTCAGACATTATGAGTACTAGCCGATTGGGCCGCGGAGTTTTTCTGTCCGCGTCCTATTTCTAACGGGATGAAGCGTCCGCTCATACTCATTCCCCTTCCCGCATATAACGCCGCAACTCCCCCGACCTACGGCATCAAGCAAAGCTACGCCCAAGCCGTCATTCGCGCCGGCGGTGAACCGCTTTGTGTCGTGCGTCCGGACGACAAACGCCTCTCATCGCTACTCCCGTTCGTCGGCGGGATCTTCCTCGTCGGTGGGCACGACATCGACTCGGAATACTACGGTGAGGAAAACATGGGGCACACAGAGCACATCGACCGCGAGCGCGACCGTGTCGAACTCGCGCTCATCCGTCTTGCCGTCAAACGTCGGTTCCCGCTCCTCGGTGTCTGCCGCGGCATGCAAGCGATGAATGTCGCCTTGGGCGGCTCGCTCTACCAAGATGTACTCACGGAGATGCAAGGTGCAATCGACCACGACCGCCACATCGACAAGAAGACCGGCAAGGACCTTCCGCACGGGGCGCTCGCCCACGACGTCGTGATCCAAGCACGGACGGTGCTCGCCAAACTGGCGGGAAAAGACCGGATCGCAGTGAACAGTCTCCACCATCAGGGGGTCAAAACGCTCGGCAAACACCTTGTCGCCTCCGCATTCGCACCCGACGGGTTGATCGAGGCAATCGAGATCCCCGATCACCCGTTCGCACTCGGAGTCGAGTGGCATCCGGAAGAGTTGTCCGGCAAACCGGCCGAAAAGATCTTTGCCGCTTTCGTTTCCGCGGCGAGGCGGTCGTCCAAGTGATCTTCCGGAAAATACTGCGCCCTCGTTGACGGTCGCGCTACCTCATTATCGGGAAATTAAAAACCCCTTACGAGAAGGGGTCATCAAGTCGTCCGTAATTTCTGTTCACGAGCGAAATATTACGCGTAATGCCTGTACTCGGGAGCTCGTGAGCCAGTCTCCGGGTCGGAAAAAGATGTAGCGCAATGGTGCGGGCCTGTCCCACCAAAAAGACACTCTTACGAACGAATCGGCAAGCCGGTACTTCTCTCCGGAAAGGAGAGCACCAATCGCATCAGCACGGTATTCCTTGATGCCCTCGAGTAAGAAGTCGAGCAGGAACATGGCGCCAAAAGCAAAAAGGAGTCCGATGGAGAGAAAGAGGAGTGAAAAAGCAACATGCCCTTTTGCGACGCCGAAAAACGCAGTCACCACAAAAAATAACGTCGCGACGGAGAAAAAGACGGTAGATGTTTTGGTGACAAAGAACCAAAAGATGTCGCCCGCGATGAGATGTCCAAACTCATGCGCAAGGACCGGCACGAGTTCTTTTGCTGAAAGACGACGATTGAAGTAGTCGCCGATAGTTAAAGCGAGCCCATCCCGTTTCGTATTCAATTCGATCGAGACGTTGCCGTAGTTTCGCTGAAGTCGCAACTCCGGTGCTTTAATCCGCGCCATTCGGGCGAATCTTTTTACCACGTGGGCATGCTGGGACACTTCATCACTCGAAAATTCTTCAGACAAAGATCCATTCTTTCCCCAGAATTGCATCCGCAGGAAAGTGACCGTGATGGCGAACAGGGCGGCGACCACCGCGAGCGCCCTGCCCGTCCCCACCATGTGACCGAGTAGCATCACCGCACCGGAAACATAGAGGACCTCCAGCGCGAGCACAAACCCCAAAAGGCAGTTCATTTTTCTGATCTGCGCTTTCGCCCGAACACGCCAGATACGACGATCCATATTCTCCTCCTTATTGACGGCGAGGAACGGCGAGCAAATTACCCTTTCAGCACCATATGACAATACGCAACACCTTGTCAATATCCCCTCTGCATGCTATAATCTCCAGTATTGTTCCGAAAGTCCGCGAGGTGGCCTTGTTCGGGGTGAAACGTAGCATTCGACCTCGAATTGAGCAGTAACTAATTTTATTTTTCCATGTCTTATCTCATTCCCACCGTCATAGAAAAATCCTCCTTCGGCGAGCGTGCCTATGATATTTACTCG
>MHLS01000058.1:0-1456 GCA_001819095.1 Candidatus Lloydbacteria bacterium RIFCSPLOWO2_02_FULL_54_12 | reverse complement strand
GTATCGTCTTTTTGGGCGGACCGATCGACGACAACGTCGCCAACATCGTTATCGCGCAACTGCTTTTCCTTGAATCCGAAGATCCGAAAAAGGACATTAAGCTCTATATCCACTCCCCCGGCGGCTCGGTGACCGCGGCAATGGCAATCTACGACACGATGAATCACATCAAGCCGGACGTTTCGACCATTTGTATCGGCATCGCCGCGTCCGCGGCGGCCGTCATCCTCTCTTCGGGCACAAAAGGCAAACGTTTTGCGCTACCGAACGCCGAGGTGATGATCCATCAAGTGATGGGCGGCGTCGAGGGGCAAGCTTCCGACATTGCGATCAGCGCGAAGCACATTTTGCGCACGAAAGAGAACCTCAACAAGATCCTCGCCAAAAATACCGGGAAGCCCTTTGAACAAGTGGAAAAAGACTCCGACCGCGACTACTTTATGACTTCCGACGAAGCGAAGAAATACGGCTTGATCGACGACGTCATGAAGCCGAAGCCGAACGGGAAATAGTGCGGGTGGCTTGCAAACGTATCTCCTCTGTGGAAGAATCTACCCAGAGGTTTTTCTCTTGAGGAGGCGTTATGCGCCCAATGATTCTTGCGTCGTTATTCTTGGTGCTCGCCACCATACCTTGCTCGAAAGCGGTTGCAGGCTTTCCCGAAAGCATGTATCTTCGTCAGTCGCCCCTTGGAACAACTGTGGGGATCGTACCATCGGGCGAAGAAAACTCCCGTGTTTCTGTTCAGCATCGAACTCGGACCACCGGTGTTATCATTACGGGGAAAGTCGGTGAGCGCGAGGTCAAGGAGTTCATCGGGGGGCAGGCAACGCTCGTCATGGTGCGAGATCCGGCTGACCGACATTCGCCACAGAAGATCTATCTGTGCTTCGGCAAGGATGCTGACTGCGCAGAAGTGGTAGATCTCATTGAGTAGTCCCGCCAAACGAACACCACCAAAGGTGCAATACCACTCGGCAACCTCTTGAGTTGCCGGTTTTTTGTTTGACTCAAACACGCCGCCATGAAAGAATCGACACAGAGTGTTCTCGGGGGCATGCGGTATGTTTCCGCGGTACAAGTACCTATCGCTCTTGTTGCTTTTTGTGCTCTTGCCGCCACTTTCATCGTGCACGGGGAATCCCGAGGACGATCCGCAAATAAAAAAACGCGCGGAGCCCGAGGTGAGCGTCCCTGCGATGCCTCCGCCCATCGTTGAGCGGGAAGATCTCGGCAACGTGCTCATGCTCGCCACGACCGCCCGCGGCGGCGACCGCATCGTGACGTCGGGACGCTGGGTGGTCGAGAGCGCAAACGTTTTTCCTTTTCGCGATCTCAAAGAGGGCGATTGGGTCGACCTCCTCACTGTGCGCATGGACGAAAAAAATAGACTTGTCCCACAATAAGAAATATGAGAGAATGGGTGCATTAGCACTTTATGTTTTCTCGTATGGAT
>MHLS01000057.1:4251-15586 GCA_001819095.1 Candidatus Lloydbacteria bacterium RIFCSPLOWO2_02_FULL_54_12 | reverse complement strand
TGGATTGGTGTCGCGCCTCCTGCCGCAAGTTCGACGTCGAACGAATCCTTCTCCTCCTCCGCCGGCGCCGCCGGCCCTGCGGGAGCGGCGACCGCCGCCGTCGCCGACACGCCCCACTTGCCTTCAAGAAGCTTCACCAATTCGTGGAGCTCGAGCAAGGTCAGCTTCTCTACGCCGGCAACGATATCCTTGAATTTTGCGGGAACTTCAACTGTTTTATTCTCTTCCATGGTAATTTGCTTAGTTTTTTAAGTGTTTCTCATTAATGCGAAGGTCAACATCTCTCTATGCCGTCGCAGGAGATCCCTCCATCTGCTTTGCTTTCATGTCGACCACGCGCACCACTTTCGCGATCGATTCGTTCAACATGCCGACGAACTGACCGAGGAGCACTTCGCGCGAAGGAATGACGGCCAAGCCGATGATCTCTTCCTTCGACATATAGACACCTTGAAAGACACCTCCGACGAGTGCAATCTTCTCCTTGTGCAATTTGGCGAACTCGTAGACGCCTTTCGCGGAAGCAATCGGGTCCTTCGACCACGCAAGTCCGAGCTCTCCTTCGAGTGCAGGCTGGGTGCCCTTGATCCCGAGCGCTCCTAATGCACGCTTCACCAAGGTCTTCTTCGCCACGTAATAACTCACGCCCGCCTCGCGCAGTTTCTTGCGAAACGCAGTCGTCTCGCCGACCGGAAGTCCGTGAAAGTTCACGAACACGAGCGTTTCGGCTGTTTGAAGACCCTTGTCGAGCTTCTCCAATATCTCTTTCTTTTTTGCTTTTGTGATTGCCATTTTTGGTCAGTCGCTAGTCCTTAGCCGCTAGTCCTTAGCAAGGAAGCGGCCGGAGACCAGAGACATTTTCGTGTAAATAAAAAATCGACCTTTCGCTAAGCAATAGTCGACATCAAGACCCGTGTACGGGCATGTGTATCGGCTTCGGCGGGTATTACGTCGGATTTCTCTCGACTTCCCACTGTCTCAAGCGTTATGGCAAGTATATCCGGCTATGCAAAAAGGTCAATGTCTGCTTGGCGGGGAACACCGCAAGAAAAAACCCTGCAGTGTCCGCACGCGGAACTACAGGGTGGGCCGCAAAGGGGGTTCCCTCTGTTGCTATGTACAAACGGAGCTTGAAAGCCACCCCAGAATAACGCCGGCGGTCGCCTCACAACCGGCCTCCATGATGCACGCATGTCCCAAGTGGTGGAGTGTGGCGAGCGGCGCATCATAGTATTCTGCGACCTCGTGCGCAATTTCCGGATGAATCACCCGGTCTTTCCCCGCCCCGACGACAAATATCGGGCACGTGATCATCTCGGGACGAACGGTGACCTCGCCGAGGAGCATTTCCTTGAGCGCAATCGGCGACTCAACGAACTGTTTGGCGACGAAGGTGTCGATCACCGCGGCACTTGCGATGGGGTCGACGAAGATCGACTCGATGAACTTCCTGCTTAACGGAATCGACTGGCCCATGATGAACACGCAAAACAGGGAGAGGATGTCTTCGGGTGCCGGGAGAAGTACGCCACCGGGGCGATAGGAGATTCCGTGAGGCGGCGCAGGTGTCACAAGCACAACGCCGGCGGTGGCGACGCTTTCCGCGATCTTTTGTGCGATAAGCCCGCCCATGCTGTGTCCGACAACGACCGGTGCGCTGTGACGCGGGAGAACAACATTCGTGAGAAAATGCTCCACGTCGAGGGCGTAGTCGTAGATACCCGCCGTACGAATACTCTCCCGCGACACACCGTGTCCGACCAAGTCCGGCGCGTAACACGGATAACCGCACGCCGCAAAATGCGGGAGCAGGCTGTCCCAATGCCACGCCGCACCTCCGGCACCGTGGATAAAGACGATCGGGGCGCGCTCTTTACCCAAAACAGGATCGGGATGTGCAAGGGAGAAATGATGGCCGGACCCTTCCTCGCGCACAACAACAGGAGACGGCAAATTCACCAAGGCCTCCTCTTTTTGAGAAGATCGACTCCGTACACACTAACACAAGAGACGAGAAGTACCAGTGTCAGATTAAAAATACAAGGTCGGACCTTGAAGAATCAATTCCTAAGGTCCGACCTTGTATTTTTCAGTCATTCGATGAAATTCGCGACGGCAATAACGGCAATGGATGCGGCAAGTATCCCGACGAACCCGAACGCGAGGCGGAAAAAGTTTTTATTGAAGAGATTCATCCCGTTAGAGATTATTCGGTTTTTTAAGATACATTTTGACGGTTTTTAGCACCGAAAACATCTGACGCATTGTGAAACTTTTGAGGCGGAAGTGCGGGGCGCACTTCCTATCTCTAACGGGATTCAGGCTACTACTAGTATAGCACCGCGAGAGCGCCTTCGTACAAAAAACCCGCATCATAGATGCGGGTGGGGCAGTCGCCCAATATCAGGGTGCCGGCGTTTTCATTCTCCGGAGGAACTCTTCATTGCTTTGCTCTTCTTTGCTCAACGGACGACTGCACTCTTTGTGTACGCCTTGAGGCGATGCAAAGATGCCGCGCTCGTGGTCAAAGACATGCGAGCTCTTCCAGTCGTAGCAGACGATCGGGGTACCGAATCCCTTCGTGCTTCCGTCGGTCGTGGAAGGTGCGTCGGCGGTGCGGTAGAGACACATCCGCAACTCGAGCGACCGGTTCAGCGCTTCCCCGGGGATACCGCGGAAATCTTTCGCGTTCGGGTCAGACGCACGAAATGCGGCTAAGGGGCTCGGGAAGTCGGTCACGAATCCGAACGGCACCGTCGGCTTTTCCTCGCCGAAAAGTTTCTCTTGCTTATCGGGTATCCACTTCGGGCGCGGATCGGACCATTGGAGTAAAAAATGCCGATCGCCGCTTTCGCCGTCCGCGGAATATGCCGGTTCTCGATCCATGCTGTCGACGGTCCAATCTCGGTGTACGAAGTGCGTACGCTCCCCGAGGTGGTCGCGGGCGATACTGAATCGCGTCGTGACCGTCCCGTCGGGGTTTCTCGTCGAATTCCACATGCACCCGCGGATGAACTGCACGAAGACATAGTTCCGAAGCGCGGCGACGGATTCCGTCTCGATACCGGCCATGAACATGGTGCTCCGTCCCAGAAAATCTCCCGGTATGCTGGGATCAATCGGAAACTCGTCGTCCTCAACGAAAAATATCACTTCTTTGAGATCGCAGTCTCCGCGCGCCGCACAACCCTCGCGCGGTATCACGAACCTTTTCTCGACGATAGAGAGCGGAACGACCTTGAGGCCGTACCGTTCGTGCTCGAGCCCTACGCGATGCCACGACTCGTGATGTGCACTCGACCCGCATGGCAAAAAGACGAGGGCTGAAAACACCGCCAGCTTGGCGTAGAGAGAAACATACTTCATGACAAACCTCCGCGCCCATCAAAGAGCATTCCTTCATCTATCTTTCACTGTACTCTCCCCGAAAAAATCAGGGCACATTGACAGTGCCCATCGGCGTTGCGCGACAAGAGCGCAAGTACGAGGTCGGACCTTGTACCGATAGACAACATAAATGTATCTATGCAAGTCCACTATTGTTAGTACGAGGTCGGACCTCGTACTTGTGGGCGAGTGCTATTCTGCGAGAAATTGCGCCATGAGGTTCTCCCCTTCTTCGCTCTCGTCACGGGAGGCGGGTCTTCCCGATTCCTCCTCCTCGTAGTTCATCCATTCATCGACAAGGTCCTCGAACTCCACCTTGCTGTTGAAATACCCCGGAAATTCCTTACTTCCGAGTATTGCACCCTCAGGTCGCTTTTTTCCGATAAGGTCGGTGTAGCTTGAATACTGATACCCCTTGAGGTACGCCTTCGCCTTTTCGTGGTCGCGCACACGCTTCTTTTCCCAGTCCGGATCGACAGACTTGACGGGGTTCAGATGAATGTAGGCAAAGAGATATTTGAGGTATTCGTCACGACTCACGTGCTGTGCCTTAAATATGCCCTGAAAGAGGTGGCCGACCCGATCGTATTTTTTGTTGAAATACATCGTGTATCCGGTCGTCAGTTTCCGCATAAACTCGGTTATTCCACCTTCTTTGGTCTCCTTGAGAAGGACGTGAAAATGGTTCGGCATCAGCACATACGCTCCGACTGCCGTCATTTTCTTCCCCATATCCTTACTGTACAAGGTCGGACCTTGTACTAGGCGGTAGATGATGGGTTTTTCGCCGTTACAGAGATAGAGGAGGCGCTGAAATCTCTTTCGGTCTTCTTCCGAGGTGAAAATATCCCTTTTTTCGACGCCGCGGTTGTATACATGGTAGTACTCCCCCGGCGCAAAGGTGATCTTCCTAATCATGAAGAGAGATTCTAGTACAAGGTCGGACCTCGTACTAGAAGACGCGGAGAAAAAGGTGTGTTCTCGTAAGCAGTCTAGTACGAGGTCGGACCTTGTACCAATAGGCAACGTAAATATTTTTATGCAAGTCCACCTTCGTTGGTACGAGGTCGGACCTCGTACCAACGGCGGGGGAAGTCTGGGTATAACAAAGTCACGAATCACTAAGTTTTCGCGACCCCCTCCTTACAGGAGCTGTACACCTTTTGGCTTTCGCGGACTCAATCTCAAAAGGTCTTGCGGTGCGGCACCTATGAATGGGTTCCCTTTCCGCACCTCACCTGCGGTCCTTCGGCAAGTTCAGGACATCGCTCCGACTGTTTTGTCTTACACAAAAAGCAAAGCAGTTTGCCTTTTGTGTAAGACAAAACCCCCTCTTGCGAGGGGGTTTTGTTTCTATCCTACGATATTCGACCTTCGGAGGATATAAGCACTGACTTTACTTCGTCAACGTCTGGTAGTCAGACGGGAGATTCTTCACCTTGTAATCACCCATCCAGTCGTTCGTTGTGTCAGAGTGCCCAACAATCGACTCATCAGACCAGACAAAGTTGTTGGTACTGACTCCAGACGCATTCGAGTAGGCCGCCTGTGCCGCATAGATCGCCGCGTAGGCAATATAGTGGCTTAGGCTTGCCGTCGTCGGGGAACCGGTGATCGTCGCCTTGACCACATAGGTCTTCGAGCCGCTGATCTCCTGATCGGCAGTCGATTCGAAGGTGATTGCACCAGCCTGGCTCGCAGTCAACGATCCGTTCGAGGTGATACTGGCAATTTGCGAACCAGAATCATCGAAGAGACCATAGGCCGTGACATAGTAGGTCGCACCCGTCGAACTGGTCGCAGTGGTGAGGATCAATTTCCTCCACGCAATCGTGCCTCCTGCGTCAGCCGTGATGGTGAACTTGGCCACCGTGACCGTTCCTGCCGCAAAGACCGTTGTCGGCAATGCAACATTCGTGATCGTCGGCTTCGTCTTGAAGACGTACGTGGCATTTCCTTGCTGTGCCGTGTTCTCCCAGAGCGTCGAGCCCGTCGAGTTCATGTACTTCGTACTCGAGAGCGCGACTGCAACATTCGACGAGGTCGTCGCGTAACCGGTACCGATGGTGCCGAGTTTCGCGTAGACATCGATGATCTTCGAGCCGTTGTAAGGAACGACGACCGAGAGACCCGTTGCTGTTGCCGCTGTGACGTTGACCGGGACGCGCTTCAATTCAGTTGCGCCGTCTTTGAAGACGAGCTCAACAATTGCCGCCGCACCAGCCGAACCGACCGTCACGCCGATCTCTTTCAACGTGAATGAATCGTTCAACGAATTGTACTTGAAGGATGCGATCTTCGGCTCGGAGTTGCCGACCACGTTCGCAATTCCCGGCGTCGACGCGTCAAGCGCCGTCGATAAGGTACCTGCGCCGACCGTGACGGTCTGACCCGCGACCTCCGCAGAGTTCGCCGAACTACCCGAGTTCACCGAGTTACCCTGTACCGTCAATTCGGTGATAATCGTTCGTGCACTGTCGATAGTCGAACCCAAGGTCGCGTAAACGGCGATGGGCATGTCGGAATTGACCGCCATCGTTTCGTTCAAGGACCATGTGTTCGAGCTCGTTGCTACCGTCGACTTGACCTGCGAGGTCTTGCCTCCGTAGACAATGTAGACATCCGTAATGAGCAGGACACTGGCCGAGGGAGCGGTATTCGTGAAGTCAAGCGCGAAGCCGGTGAGGTTCACCGCCTCCGTCGAGCCTGAAGTCAAGCGGAATTCGCCGATCTTGTAGGCCGTCTGGGGAACCGTAATCGTCTGGTTCGCAAACGCCGTATACTTCGCGAGCGTGAGCGTTCCTGCCGCAACCGTGAGTTGGTTGGCCGAGACCGCCGAGTTCGCAATGTAGGAGAGCGACGTCATGCGCTGGACGTTCGTCACACCAAGGACGAGATTCACCGTGAAGGTGTCGTTCGCGCTCATCTGGTTTGTGCCGTCGTTGTCGAAGACGTCACCACGCACTTCAAGCGTGACATCTTTGCCCGGTTCAAGCACAAGTGCTGAACCAAGATTGTACTGCGTGTAGTCCGCCGCACACGCACCAGCACTTGCGTCATCCGCACAGATGTCCGCCGTAGAGCCGATCTGGACACCATTCGCGAAGAGCGCGCCGTTGCGGAGCTTGGTCAAGTCTGTTGCAGCTATACCACCCGCTTCCGCAGCGTGAGGCGTGAATGAAACGCGAAGATATTCGACCTTCAACTTCTCGCCCTGTGCCTTCATCGTGAATTTGCCAAGCGTGATACCCGAGCCCTGATTCACGACGTTACCCGAAAGTGAGTCGGTCGCTTTCGCAATCGAGAGCGTGCCCTGATTGATTGTCTGAATGCCTGTCGTCATCGCCGAGAATGCGGCCGCGCCCACCACCGGAAGGACCGTGAAGCCCAGCTGGCTGTCCGCGATCTCGATGTCGCCGGCCTGGCGAAGCGAGAGCTGGAAGGTGCGGTTCGAACCGCCGACGATGTCCGCCAAGACCTTGAAGTCGCGACCACCTGACTTGAGTGTGATCGGTGTTGCAAAGGTCCATGTGACATAGCCGCCTGAATCAACCGTATCCACCGCTGTCCCGACCGCAACTCCGTCAATCAAAAGGCGGAAATTCTTCAAGTCGCCTGTTGAGATCGAGCCGATCTGGCGCAAACGGAAAGAAGACATGACCGCGTCGCGGTTGTTGATCGTGATGGTCTTCTGCCATGCGCGGAAGTCCGTCTGGGGATCCACGTTGGAATCCGCAGCCGGCTGAACCGTCACGTTGGTGAAGTCAACCGTCGTTGCACCGACAGGAAGCGCCGCGATCTCGTGCTGTGCGCCCGAGACCGGAAGGCCGCCGACCGTACCTGCGTCGGAGGTCACATCCGTCAGCATGATGCCGACATTCTGACCGTTCATGTCCGCCGCAATGTCCGCGCGGATCGCGAGGAGAACCGAGCCCCCTGCCGGAACCGTGACAAGACCTGCGCTGTCGTTGAAGTTCACAATGCTCTGCGCAACCGCCGCGGAATCCGTGAGGCGCGTTGAGCCGCTGTAGAGGTAGACATTCGTCAGCGTTGAATCAGACGAGATGCCTATTCTCTTGAACTTGAGCACGGTGATCTTTGCCGCCGCCGCGCTTGCGTTCGTCACCTTGAAGACCGCGAGTGTTGCGACTGCCTGACCCGTGATGAGCGTTCCTGAAGCAGGAGACGTGACATCAAGTGTCGCCGTGAGACCTCCCGAGGTCGTCGTCGTCTCTGCCGTTGCCGCGCAGGACAGACCCGTGACCGGACTGTAGCCGACATTCGTCGTGCAGCCCGTCGGAAGTGAGGTAACCGCACAAGACTGACCCGTCGTCGGGCTGAAGCCCGTCGTTCCCGTACAACCCGCAACCGTCGACGTTGTCGTCGTTGTGGTCGTTGTGGTCGTCGTTTCAGGAGTCGTCGTTGTCGTGGTGGTCGGAGCCGGAGTCATGGCGTTCATTGCCGCGCGCGACTTCGGACCGAAGTACCCGGCCGCGGGGCTGATGCCTTCCGCCGCCTGCCATGCCGCTACTGCCACCTTGGTCAAGTTGCCGAAGTATCCCATCGCGACGCCAGCCGGCATCGTGAGGAATCCTTTCGCAACGAGGATGGTCTGGAGCGCCGTCACATCATCGCCTTTCGATCCCACCGTGAGATCGACGCTGAAGACGTGCGCAGGAGCCGCGACCGGAGCGCTCGTTGCTCCCTGAAGGGCCTGCACCTGTGCCATGAGCGCGGCGATCTGGGCAGTGAGCTCTTCGACGGTGGCCGCCGAAGCGACCGCGGGGCCCATCATCATGAGCGCCGTCGCGAGACCCACAAACCCGGAAACGACTTTCGACGTTTTGGATTTTTTAAAATTCGTCATATTTAAGTCTACTTTGTTAATAATCGTTCGTTGCCGAACGTTAATAATTACTAATAATTCTCATAACTGATAATTCACAGTGAATTCGTTGCATTGAAGAAACGAATAGACAGTAATTCGTATTCCCCTCGACTTCCCGATCTGCCGAGATCGAAGCGGTCGGCGGGGATCACACATTCTGCTATTCAATTTTCAATGAACTATCCTTTGATGTTGGCCTTCCTCCATCCGCCTTAATTAACCGTTGTGGTTATTGGTGCAGATCGCATCGCGTTCCCGTACAAACATACAAAGACAGAAACGCTCCGCTCTTGAAAGCACAATATCATTATAGTATTTCTTGGTTTTCCCCGCCAATCGTCACAACGGCGTATGTGGATAACGTGTCAAGAATGGCGCAAATACGGCATATCTTGACAAATCCCCAAGAAAAATGAAATGGTCACCCCTTTGGCGGTGACTGGGGAATGATACCGCCATTGCCTTGGGGAGTCAATGGCGATGAACCACCAAAGGAGTCCGCCTGAGGCGGATCAAGGTTCCACCTTGGATGGCAGGGGGTGGGAGCTGGCTTTGCGTAGCCTCGTAGACGGCCAACTTCTCCAAGGTCTCACCTTAGATACAAAATCTCCAAGGAGAGACCTTGGGCCGTCATTGGGCGCAAGATGTGCCTTGTGTGTCCTTTATGCGGTATCGAAAAATACAAGGTCGGACCTTTGGGATTGATTCCTAAGGTCCGACCTTGTATTTTTAGAGGACATGAGTTCCGAGGTCTCACCTTTGCGTACTATTGGTTCTTTGCCCAAGGAGAGACCTTGGAACCCCTATTGGACACGCAGGGAGTATGTAGACCACCGGCGTTCGCCACGCTTTAAGAGCACACCTTCGGCAACCATGGAAAGAAGTTCGCGTTGAATGGTCTTCTCGCTCACTTGGGGAATGCTCTTGGTGATGTCCCTGACCGTAAGCGCCGGTTTCTGCTTGATCAGTGCAAGGATGATCTTTCTCCGGTCGTTCTTGTCGTTCTCCGCTCTTCCGGCTACGAGCACACCTCCGCCCTGCATCGGAAGGCGATTCGGCGGCACAAATATCGCCGTCGGGCGTGGTGCATTTGCGGGGAGTTGAGTATTCGCTACAGTACCCGCCGCCCTTTCTTCCTGTCTTCCCGTTTGCGGAGCTTGTTTTTCAACCCTCTCTCCGACCACCTTTGCGCTTACTTGCTGTGTCTCGACCGGTACGGCTAATACGAACGGGGCGCGCGGTGCGGGGGTCGGTTGACTCTCCGGCCTCTCCGTCTTCGCCGGTGCGACCACTTCTTTCACGGGAGGTCGTTCAATCGTCCTCTCTGTGACAGGCTCCGCGGCCCTTTGGATGAATACAGTGCTTTCTCTTGACGATGACTCCGTCAACGGCTCCTCTTCGCGTGAAATATCAAAAAATGCTTCGGAGAATATCGACTTGCTTTTCTCATGGACACGGCCCCACTCCCCGTCGATACTGTCCTTGAGCGCAAGGTACTCCTTCTTCAACATCGAAGAGTTCATTTCGCTCATGAGCCGAGCCGACTGCGCAACGTCGAGAAAGGCGATCGTCTTTTCTATCTTTTTCATGATATTCCGGAGCATGCTCATTTTTTCGCTCAGTGAAAGAGCGGACGTTATCGTGATGTCCGAAAGAAGGTCGACGCCAATCTCTCGCGTCTTCCATTTAAGCGGCTCGCGCTCCGACATGATGTCCGTAACAAGATAGAGCGCAGTGGTCAACTTTTCCGCCTTGCGCATCACGTAATCGAAACCCTGTTGTGGTGACGGTTTTTTTTGAGTCAGTGTGCCCGAAAAACCTTGAGTAGACTGACTCATGCTTGTTTGTTTCACAAATCCCGTTTGAGGCTGTGCGGAAGGCGTCGCGCGGTGTTCGTTGTTGACGACGCTCTGTCCTTGAGAAAACTGACGGCTCTCTCCTTGTAAACTTTTTTGGTTGTCCTTTTGCTGTTCCATGCCGTTAAATAATGTCTTTTATGTGTCCTTTTATAATACTGACTTTATGGAAAAAGTCAATACTCCGCCTTTTTCCTTAACGTGTCCGCTACAAACCAATTCGCTGTCCATGATACTCACCAATAAAAAAATGTCCAATAAGGGGGTGCTCGGACTATACCCTTGCGGGGCACATTCGTCCTTTCCTGCGAAGGACGAAACCGTCCTCGGCGCGTTCTCGTCAAGTGGAATGACTTGACGAGACCAAGCAACGCGCCTGTGGAGTCCCCAAAAAGGCATCGCCCTCGCTCGAGAGAGTCTCCAAAATACAAGGTCCGACCTTGGGGATAAATTCTTAAGGTCGGACCTTGTATTTTTACCTCCACGCAAGAGTTCCAAGGTCTCACCTTAAATACAAAATTCCCAAGGAGAGACCTTGGAACTCGGTTTCCACCACGTGCCCACAGTCAGCACGGGGGTGCAAACTCAAAAGTGCGTCGGGGACGGGGTTCTGCGTGATAATATAGAGCAATCGCGACATAACGCTCATGAGTAAAAAAACAAAAAAACGGAACGGTGAAGAACGCGTGCGGGAAACACATCGCGGTGCCACGCGCTTCGGTTTTTGGTCAACACTCCGCGAGGAAACGCGGGGTTCGATTACCGGCATCGCATGCGTTATCATCGCGCTCATCTTTCTCCTTGCGGCGAAGGGGGCAGGCGGCTACCTCGGAGAAAAGATCTACGCCGGAGCGCACTTTCTTTTCGGACTCGGCTACTACGTCATCCCGCTCCTTTTCTTTCTCCTCTCCATCAACTTCTTTCGCGCCGGAGGACGTCACCTGACCGGACCCGCATTGGTCGCCGGTCCGTTCTTCATACTCTCGACCTTGGGACTTCTTGCGCTCTTCGACCGCGCAAGCGCAACAGACGGGCTCGGGGGATTCGTCGGCTACTACAGCATGCTTCCGGTAGTGTCCTTATTCGCACCGCTCGCGACGGGGTTCATTCTCGTCGCCGTGCTTATCATCGCGATACTCATCCTCTTCGACACGCCGCTTCGTCTCGGCTTCGTCTTTGCGTTCTTTAAATTCTTGAGACGCAA
>MHLS01000057.1:0-4238 GCA_001819095.1 Candidatus Lloydbacteria bacterium RIFCSPLOWO2_02_FULL_54_12 | reverse complement strand
TTCACGATACGAAAAGATGCGGACGAGGACGCGGGAGCCGAGGAGGACGGTCTCGACCTTGACGAAGAGGCGGAGGAAGAAGCGGAACCCGCCGAACATGAAGAAAAGAAGGGGGCGGAAAAAACGGAAAAGGAAGAGCATGCGGAAGAGGTGCTTCCTTCGGAGCATTTCGTCGCCCCGCATGAAAAGAAATCGCGAAACACCGTGGCGCCTTTTCGCTTCAACTCGACGCTGCACTCGGCGTATACTCCTCCCCCGCTTTCGCTTCTGGCGGGAGACAAAGGCAAACCCGGATTCGGCGACATCAAGGCGAACGCGAACATCATCAAGCGTACGTTCCAAAACTTCGGCATTCACGTCGAGATGGACGAGGTCGCCGTGGGACCCTCGATTACCCGATACGCGGTCAAGCCCGCCGAGGGGATCCGTATCGCGAAGATCGTTACTCTCCAACACGATCTTGAGCTCGCGCTCGCGGCGGCTCCTATTCGGATCGAGGCGCCGATCCCCGGCAAGTCGCTCGTCGGAATTGAAATGCCCAACTCGGTGAAGTCGACCGTGGGCCTCGGAACCCTTCTCGGAGAGGCTTCGTGGGCTGCGAACCCTAATCCCCTCTTCGTGCCCTTGGGAAAAGGCATTTCTGGGGCCGTGCAATTCATGAATATCGGAAAGATGCCCCACGTCTTGGTCGCAGGCGCAACAGGGTCGGGAAAGTCGGTCTCCATGCATACGATGATTACCTCGCTCCTCTATCGGAATTCTCCCGAGCAGATGCGCCTCATCATGATCGACCCCAAACGCGTCGAACTCACCTCATACAATGGCATCCCCCACCTCCTCACTCCCGTCATTACTGACGCGAAAAAGGCGATCCTTACGCTTAAATGGGCGGCCAAAGAGATGGACCGTCGGTATGACGTGCTAGAGGAGGAGAAGTGCCGCGACATCGAGTCCTACCACAAGAGCGTTCTCCGGCCGGCCTTGGAACGATATGAGAAGCAGAAAGCCGACGGGGAGATCGACGAGGACGAGGAAACGGAGCTTCCCGAGCTCATGCCGTACATCGTCGTCATCATCGACGAGCTGGCGGACATCATGGTCGCTTACCCGCGCGAGCTTGAAGGAGCCATCGTCCGCTTGGCGCAAATGAGCCGCGCCGTCGGTATCCACCTCATTCTTTCCACGCAACGCCCGTCGGTCGACATCATCACCGGTCTCATCAAGGCCAACATTCCCGCGCGTATCGCCCTTCAGGTCGCCTCGCAGATCGACTCGCGTACTATATTAGACATGTCGGGAGCGGAGAATCTCCTCGGCGCCGGCGACATGCTCTTTCTTTCCGCCGAAATGCCGAAGCCGATCCGCCTGCAATCGGCCTTTATCTCGGAGGCGGAGGTGAAAAGCGTCGTCAAATTCCTCAAGGAACATTATGACGGGACCTTGGGAGATGAGCTTAATCTCACCAATACGGAAAACAAGAATGCATTCTTCGGTGGTATTCCCGAAGAGGCACTGACGGAAGGAGGAGGCGAGGACGACGACGAGAAGTACGAGGAGGCAAAAGAACTGGTGATCTCGAGTGGAAAAGCCTCAACCTCTTTCCTCCAGCGGCGACTTGGCTTGGGCTACGCCCGTGCGGCACGCATGATGGATATTCTCGAAGAGCGCGGTATCGTGGGGCCGGGGAGCGGCGCAAAGCCCCGCGATGTGCTCGTCAAAGAGGGCGACGTCCTAGGTTTCGGCCATGAGGAGAAGGGTCTCTAGTACGAGGTCGGACCTTGTACTGAAAAAAGGCTTATTCCTGCGATACAAGGTCGGACCTCGTACTGTTGGTCTAGCCTCTTGCGTAAATTAAATCATGTGGTCTTTTGGTACAAGGTCGGACCTTGTATTGCTCTCCACTCTACGGGGTGTATATATAGGTGAATGCATTTGGGGCAGAAAAAACTTTTTGCCGCGCTTTCGGTCGGCATTTTCGTCGGGGTCATCATCTTCTACAGTTACCTCCAGTCGCGCGCGATCATCGCGGGGCCCAAGATCATCGTTGACTGGCCGAAATCGGGATCTGTTGCGACAACATCGCTTGTCACCGTCCTTGGCACCATAGCCCATGCGAACGAAGTCACTCTCCAGGGCCGCCCCATCTTCATCGACCTTGACGGTCGTTTCTCCGAACAATTGTTGCTCATGGAGGGCTATAATATAATTGAGCTCACGGCAAAAGATATCGAGGGGCGCATGGATAAAAAAACGATAGAGTTGGTATATGGGGATGGCATCTAGTTTCATGAATCCAAGGGCAGCCCTTGGGGCAAGATTCTTAAGGGCTGCCCTTGGATTCATTGGTATTTTATTTTTTACTATTTAAACACTTAACGTATGGCGGGATTTGTAAAAAAGGAAAAGAAGGCGGGAAAGACCGAAGCGGAACGCTCCGGCACTGCAGGGATCGATGCGACAATCAAGTCGATCCAGACGAAGTTCGGCGAGAATGCCATTATGAAATTGGGCGACGCGCCAAAAGTAGACGTGGATGCGGTCCCTACGGGCTCTATCGGACTCGACCATGCGCTTGGGATCGGCGGACTTCCCCGTGGCCGTATCATCGAGATATTTGGGCCGGAGTCTTCGGGGAAAACGACTCTCGCACTCCATGTTGTCGCAGAAGCACAGAAAAAAGGCGGTGTTGCGGCGTTCATTGATGCGGAACACGGACTAGATCCAGATTACGCCAAGAAGCTCGGCGTGAAGATCGACCAGCTACTTCTTTCACAACCGGACACCGGTGAGCAGGCGCTCGAGATTGTCGAGTCGCTCGTGCGATCGGGAACGATTGACGTTATCGTCGTGGACTCCGTCGCGGCACTCACTCCGAAAGACGAGATCGAGGGCGATATGGGTGCGCAACACGTGGGGAAACAAGCGCGGCTCATGTCACAGGCGCTTCGAAAATTGACCGCGATCGTTGCCAAGACAAAGACCATCGTTATTTTCATTAACCAGATCCGCATGCAGATCGGGGTCATGTTCGGCAATCCCGAAACGACTCCGGGAGGGAAAGCGCTCAAGTTCTACACATCGGTACGCATCGATATCCGGAAGATCGCCCAGATCAAGAAGGGCGACGACGTGATAGGAAGTCGCACACGCGCAAAAGTCGTGAAGAATAAGGTCGCACCACCTTTCAAACAAGCGGAATTTGATCTGGTCTACAACGAAGGAATCTCCCGCGAAAGTGAAATGCTTGCATTCGGCGAGAAATATCAGATTCTTCAAAAGTCGGGAAGCGCCTATACTTACACATCGGGAGAAAAGGGTGCCGAGGCGATTAAGCTCGGCCGTGGTTATGATTCCGCGCGCGTCTTCCTCAAAGAAAACAAATCAGTAGCGAAAGAGATCTTGAAGCAGATCGAGAAAAAACTCCGTGAGGATGAAACTTTCGGCACCGGCGGGGGTGAGTCGGGGAATTCGGCGGAATAAACTTGTCCGTAAACAAAAAATCTCCTTTCGACGGGAGATTTTTTGTACTTAAATATGACCAATTCTTTTCGACCTGCGTACAAGGTGGAGGACGGCCAACTTCTCCAAGGTTTCACCTTTCAAAGCCAAGGAGAAACCTTAGGCCGTCTTCCGCCTTGTACTCCCCGTTATTACAACCATGCCTCCTTCTTGCGAAAAAGCATGTCTGCGACGGCCCATACGGCAAGCCATGCGACCGAAGAGAGGAGAACGAGGGTCATGGGATGAGTGTGGTACATCGCGACTTTGACGAACTGCATTCCCGCGGAAACGTTGTACAACGCCGGCATGTTCGCGAAGACATTCGCATAGGACACATACTCCATCGAGCGCACAATGAGGAGCGCCGCGATGAGCGCCTTCAGGGTCGTCGGGTGAAGCAGAAGACGGATGGACCAAATGAGATAGATCCGGCGCATGATGCGCTTGGTCAACTGTCGGTCGCGTTGTGTAAGGGGTTGTGTCATAAACTTTATTGTGTGGGTACGTATATATCGTTGTTAACTAACCACTTTGTTGGTTTGTAGCATTCCGAGGTCTCACCTTTGCGTAAAGCCCCAAGGAGAGACCTCGAAATGCTACCGTTACGCGCTTTTTTGTCGAGCAACGGGAGAAACCTTAGGCCGTCTCCGTAAACTTACTAATTCTTAAGGTCCGACCTTGTACTGATCCTTATGCGCCTTTTTCGTCGAGTAACCTTTCAAATTCTCTCTTTGCAC
>MHLS01000056.1:18022-19795 GCA_001819095.1 Candidatus Lloydbacteria bacterium RIFCSPLOWO2_02_FULL_54_12 | reverse complement strand
ATGGAGGCCGTCTATAAAGATGCGTATATCCTCCTTACCGACAAAAAGATATCGAGCATTCAGGACGTCCTTCCGCTTTTGGAAAAGATGGCGTCTACGGGGCATAAGGAACTCGTCATTATCGCCGACGATGTTGACGGTGAGGCGCTCACGACCTTCGTGGTGAACAAACTGCGCGGCGGTTTTTCGACGCTTGCGGTGAAGGCGCCCGGCTACGGCGATCGCAAGAAGGAGTTGCTCGCCGATATCGCCGTTGTGACCGGCGGCATCGTGGTTTCCGACGAAGTGGGACTCAAATTTGAGAACGTGACGATGGAGATGCTCGGCCGCGCCGGGAGGGTCATTGCGACCAAGGATAAGACGACGATCGTCGACGGCAAGGGCAAGAAGGCGAAGGTGGAGGAGCGCGTCAAGGAGATCAAGGGCCAGCTGGCGAACACCGATTCGAAATACGACAAAGAGAAGCTCGAGGAGCGCATGGCGAAACTTTCGGGTGGGGTTGCGATCCTTCGTGTCGGCGCGGCAACGGAGACGGAAATGAAATATCTCAAGTTAAAGATCGAGGACGCGGTAAAGGCGACGAAGGCGGCCATTGCGGAGGGCATCGTCCCCGGCGGCGGCACGGCGCTCGTACGCGTTGCACAGTCGCTCTGGGAGAAGTACACCGAGCGATCGAAGAAAAGTACGGACCGGGAGACGCAAGAATTCTTGGTGGGGTATGAGGTCGTCTTCAATTCGCTCACCGCTCCGTTTCGTCAGATCTTGGAGAACGCCGGACGCAAGGATGCGGAAGTGCACATCAAGACCATCAAAGAAGGGAAGGGAAACGAAGGCTTTGACGCGGCAAAGGATGCGCCGGTCGCCGACATGTTAAAGGCGGGCATTGTCGATCCGGTCAAAGTGACGCGCGCGGGGCTCGAACATGCGGTCTCTGCGGCGGCAATGCTTCTCACGACCGAGGTGGCGATCACCGATATTCCAGAAAAGAAAGAATCTCCCGCAGGAGGCGGCGGAATGGGTGGGGGCATGGGTGACATGGATTATTAGCCGCAAAGATGGCTTAAGCGAAATACAAGGCCCGACCTTGGGGATTGGTTCCTAAGGTCGGGCCTTGTATTTTACTGGCCCTTGAAAAAATTGCGTTTCGCTCCGCATCGCTCACGAGAGAGGAAGAGAAAAAACCACTTGCTTGCGCAGTGGTTTTTTTGAGTGCTGACCTATGCGGGCAGGACGCTGACCCGCTTGTTGAGTACGTGTTGCCGCCACAAAATGATGGCGAACGTGACGAGCGGGATGAGTTCGAGCGTCGGGTCCGGCGATTTCCAGAGCGCGGCGTCGAAGTTCATCCAACCGAACGCGAGTGTGCTTGCGGAAAGTATGAAACCGTACATGAATGTGCGCGGCACGTAGTTGTGCCATGCGTTGGTCGTCATCGTGCCGTAAAAGAAACTCCGCAAGATGCCGACGTAGAGCATGTACAGTACGGCGAAGAACGATGCGACGACTGCCGTGCCGAGAACCATCCCGACCCAGCCCAGCGCTTCTTCGGCGCCGGGTGCCCACGGAGCTTCTTTGTACTCGGCGAGCGTTCCCATGGTGAGCGCCAAAAGCTGGCTCGGTGGGTCATTCGGGTTGGGTACGTAGAACATCCCTGTGCCCATATTTCCACCGATGAAGAGACCAATGAAGACTTCGTTGCCGATCGTGGTCGACAAGAGCAGGAAAGAAATGGCTGACACGACAACAAACGCAATCGTCCCGTACGTTACGGTT
>MHLS01000056.1:14339-17972 GCA_001819095.1 Candidatus Lloydbacteria bacterium RIFCSPLOWO2_02_FULL_54_12 | reverse complement strand
CATGTCTCAATTCAAACTACCGCCGATCACTTTTAAGAACGGCGCCATTATCATCGGGATCCTCCTCGTCGTTATCGTCGTTGTCTCCGGCGCAACGGGGATGAAGGAGTCGAGCCTCGGCCTTTCCGGCGGAGAGGGCATGTCGTACGGCACACCATCATATGATGCGCCGACGATGTCGGCACCCTCGCCTTTTGGCGGCGCGCGAGCGAGTTACACGAAAGGGGAGATGGCCTACCCTGATGTGTCGGAAAGTGACGCATACTCGATTGCACCGATGCCTCCCGTGCCAAGTCCCGACGGCGCTCCGGCACAAGGCGAGGAGAAGATCATCAAGACCGCTTCACTTACGCTTCTTGTGGCGAATGTCGACGATGCGGCGAAAGAGATCAACCTCATTCGCACGCGTTTGGGCGGACAGATCGGCAACTCGAACTTCCGCGAATATTCCTCCGGCTCACGCTCGGGCGACATCACCATCTGGGTCCCCTCCGCGCGTTTCGACGAAGCGATGGCGGAGTTGAAGAAGCTTGCACTTAGTGTGAACAACGAATCCGTGAACGTCTCCGACGTGTCGGCGCAATTCGTCGATCTCGATGCGCGGCTCAAAACACTGCGCGCCGCTGAAGCACAATATCTTGCAATCCTCGAGCGCTCGGGGAAACTCTCCGATGTACTCGATGTGACGCGGGAGTTGACCAACACGCGCACGCAGATCGAGCAGATCGAAGGACAGCGCGAACATCTCTCGCGGCAGGTCGCACTTTCGTCGATTTACATCTCGCTTTCGCAGGAAGCGAGTCCCACCGATCTCACCGACGAATGGCGGCCGCTCGCGGTTTTCAAGGCGGCGCTCAAGGAGACGCTCGCCGGACTCACCGACTTCGTCGACGATGTACTTGTGCTCTTGGTCGCACTTCCGCTCCTTCTCCTCAAGCTCGTTTTCTACGGCGCGATCCTCTGGGCAATCTGGCGAGGAGGCCGCTTCGTGTACGCGAAGATGCGCGGTGGTTTACCCCCGACCTCGGGAAAGGTATAATTGTGCCACTCCGCAACATTACAGGATAACTTGACCGTCTATGTTCACATTTCTCGTTTTTGGCATCCTCGTCTTGGCCGCGATGTGGTCCGTCGGGATCTATAACCGCTTCATCAAGCTGATCGCACGGAGCGAGGAGGCGTGGGCGGACATCGAGGTACAGTTGAAGCGCCGCTACGATCTCATTCCGAACTTGGTCGAGACGGTGAAGGGTTATGCGACACACGAACAAGGGACGCTCACCAAGGTGATTGAGGCGCGCAACATGGCAATGAAGGGCGGCTCGATCGCGGAGCGCGCGAAAGAAGAGAACATGATCACCGACGCATTGAAGTCGATCTTTGCGCTCACGGAAGCCTATCCTGACCTCAAGGCGAATCAGAACTTCCTCAAGCTTCAGGAGGAGTTGTCGGATACGGAGAATAAGGTACAGGCGGCGCGCCGCTTCTACAACTCGAACGCACGCGACTTGAACATCTCCGTCGGCACCTTTCCGAGCAACCTTATCGCGCGCTGGTTCCACTTTGGGACGAAGGAGTATTTCGACCTCGCCGACAATGACGCCGCACAACAGCCGGTTGCCGTGAAGTTCTAAACTTTCGTTGCGCGGTTCGTTGATTCCGGAATGAAACAGGTCCTCACCATTCTGTTTGCCCTCGTTGTTACCGTACTCGGTATTTTTGTCGCATTTGGTATCATACCCGTCGACGCATTGAGCAGTGCGGGCGGTGCGAAGGCGGAGATGCTCGGGGCAGTGATCATGCTTTGCATCGCATTCGGCTCCTGCTCGCTCATCATACTCGTGAACAAGACGATCAAATAAACAATGGCCACCCTCTATACTCATCAATCGACGAACGTTGCAAAGACTTGGGTTTTGCTCACGGGTTTTTTTGTACTCGTCATCGGTGTCGGTTTCGTGTTTGCACAGGCGTACGGAAATTCGGCCATTCTCTACCTTGCCGTCGCATTCAGTCTCCTCATGAACGTGGGAAGTTATTGGTGGAGCGACAAGCTCGTGCTCTCGATGGTGCACGCAAAACCGGTCACGCGTGAAACGAATTCCGAACTCTGGAATATCGTCGAGAACCTTTCCATCACCGCCGGACTTCCGATGCCCAAGCTCTATATTGTCGACGACCCCTCTCCGAACGCATTCGCGACGGGGCGTGATAAAGAGCATGCGGCGGTCGCGGTCCATACCGGACTCCTTGCGATACTGAACAAGAGCGAACTTGAGGGTGTGCTTGCGCATGAGCTTTCTCATGTGGGGAATCGCGACACGCTTGTTTCCACGGTCGTCATCGTTTTGGTCGGTTTTGTGACCATTCTTGCGGACTTCTTTTTGCGGACAGGTCATCGCTTCGGCGGGGGAGGGCGGGACAACAAAGCACAGGGCATCTTTCTCTTGGTCGGCTTCGTCCTCGCACTCTTGGCGCCTCTTTTTGCGACGATGATCAAGTTGGCAATCTCGCGTAAACGCGAGTTCTTGGCCGATGCCTCCGGCGCACTCCTTACCCGCTATCCCGAAGGCCTCGCCTCGGCGCTCCAAAAGATCTCCGGTGCGGGTGTTGTGTCGACCACTGCCAACCATGCGACTGCGCATCTCTATATTGCGAATCCGTTCGGGAAAGGCGGTGCGCTCAATAAACTTTTCATGACGCACCCGCCCGTTGCCGAGCGCATTGCGAATCTTCGCGGTATGGCGGTATAAGTTTACTCAATAAAGTCTTTATATATCATGCCGACCGATGAAAAAGAAATTCTTGCGATCATCAACGAACTCCTTCGCGTAACGGTCGAGCAAAAGGCCTCGGATCTTCACCTTGTCGTCGGTAAGCCACCGCTTTTGCGCATCGACGGCGTGCTCCAGCCGTTGGGTGACCGTGTGCTCGGACGTGAGGACTGCGAAAAGCTTTGCTTTGCATTTTGTACCGCGGACGAGAAGGATAAATTCATCAAGCAACGGGAGATCGACCTCGCGTACGAGGACCCCGACCACCGTCGTTTTCGCATCAACCTCTTTTGGGAGAGGACCTATCCGAGCGCGGTATTGCGCGCCATACCTACGACCGTTCCATCCATGGAAGAACTTCTTTTGGGTGAAAAGGTGAAGGAAATGACCGAATATCCGCACGGCTTGGTGCTTGTCACTGGTCCGACGGGGTCGGGGAAGTCGACGACGCTTGCTTCGATGATCGAGCATGTCAACCATACGAGTCCCGACAACATCATCACGCTCGAAGACCCGATTGAGTTCCTGTTCACTCCCGACAAGGCGACCATCAGACAGCGGCAATTCGGACACGACTTCATCGCCTTCAATGAGGGATTGAAGCATGTGCTTCGGCAGGACCCCGATATCGTCATGGTGGGAGAGATGCGCGACCCGGAGACTATCGCGACGACGCTCACCATCGCCGAGACGGGTCATCTCGTGCTTGCGACCTTGCATACCCAGAACGCGCCGCAGACCATCGACCGCATCATCGACGCCATGCCCCCGCATCAACAGAACCAAGTGCGCGCGCAGTTGGCGCTCACCTTGCGTGCGATCATTTCCCAACAACTCCTGCCGAAGGTGGGCGGAGGGC
>MHLS01000056.1:12975-14317 GCA_001819095.1 Candidatus Lloydbacteria bacterium RIFCSPLOWO2_02_FULL_54_12 | reverse complement strand
TCGTAAGCATCATGCAGACCGCCTCGGAGGAGGGCATGCACACGCTTGCACAGGACCTCGGGCGTTTGATGAAAGAAGGACTGATCGAACGCGAAGTTGCGCTCTCCTATCTCACCAATCCCGACGACCTTCCGATGACGGCGAGAGAGGCGCCGGTGAACACCCGAGGCGGGCAATGACAATATCGTCGTCTTGAAAAAAGCCCTTACTTAAGGGCTTTTTTCAGCGCTCTCGATGTGTTTGTCGGAGGTTATTGACAGAAATCTATAATATGATACAATGCGTTGTAGCAACGGCATTGAGATTTTCGGTTTTCCGCAGTACTTTTCATTCCACATTCATTCTGAAGGAGACTAGCCATGAGTAACGGAATCGGGGGGCCATTCCCGTTCGAGGGACACGAGGAGTTCGGCGGTTGTGCGTCAGGTCGCGGCGTGAGCCACGGCACGGAGCTGTTCGGCAACCCGAAGTTCTCCCTCGACATTACGGACGATGACGGCATCATCGCGGCGAACCTGTTCGGTAGCGATTTCGGCTCCGACCGAGTCGGTCACGATCCGAACGACGATGACCGCAACTCCTGGATCGATGCGAACGATCCCGAAGAAGACCTCTGGCGCGACGCGTGGGAGTTTCACCTTGGTCAGAGCGACGACGACGAGGAGGTTGCCGACGAGGACGACATCGTTGACGAGCTTGGCACCGAGATCCGGAGTTGGGCTCCCGAGCGGCAAACGCTCGGCGTGCGTCGGTTCAAGGACACCGAGATGGCACCTCCGAAGATGGCGACCATCAAGGGTCATCGCCAGAAGCGTCCGACGACGGTCATGGTGCGCGGAAACAACCACCCGCGCCGCTGCCGGGTCTTCCTTTCCTACAAGGCAGGCACGCTTCTGATTCCGGCGGTTCGCTCCGGCACGCTCCACCTCCATCACGCGTAAGTTCCACGGCATCACAACGGCCCCGTCACCGGGGCCGTTTCTTTTTGCCAACTTTTTGATTTTCCGGAATCACGTAAATACAAGGTCCGACCTTGGGGATCAGGGGCCGTTTTTTCATATCCACGATGTGGGGGACGGCAAAGTACAAGGTCGAACCTTGAAGAATCAATTCCTAAGGTTCGACCTTGTACTTTGCCGCTGATATACTGAAGTACATGAAACAACTCATCGACCACATCCAAAAAAGCATCTACGGTCCGTTGTATTATCAGGAACTGCTCGGGCGTTCGCTCGGGTTCTCGTGGAAGTACTATTCGGGACTCTCGCTCTTGCTCGCCCTTTTCATGACGGTAGTTCTCTCTATTCCGCTCGTTCCAAAGGTACTTGAGGCGACGCACTCC
>MHLS01000056.1:0-12956 GCA_001819095.1 Candidatus Lloydbacteria bacterium RIFCSPLOWO2_02_FULL_54_12 | reverse complement strand
TTTCCGGACGAACTGGAGATACGTGTCGACAAGGGGATCGTTTCGACTAACGTCGCCGAGCCTTACATTTTTCAGATTCCGCCCCGATTGAAAGAGGAAATGCTTGAGGATGACCCGTTTCAGTCGCTTGCGGTCATCGACACCGTGACGCCCTTTTCGATGGAACAGTGGAAGGCGTATAAGACCATTGCATGGCTTGGGAAGAGTGAGATCGCGATTATGGACGACGGGGGAGGCGTGCGCGTTGAGTCGTTCGGTCCGGAGTGGAACTTCACCGTGAACGAAAGTGTGTTGCGCCGAGGAGAAGAGAGGCTTCAGCCGTTCTATAAGATCGCCGCTCCGGTGATTGTCCTCGCGATATTCCTCGGTTTTCTCGTTGCGCTCGGCGTGAATTTCCTCTACCTCATTTTTGGTGCCGCATTCATCTTTATACTTGGCCGTCTTTTGAAACAGCGCTGGTCCTACGGTACATCGTATCGGCTCGGTCTTCACGCGATCACGCTTCCGGTACTCTTCGAGACCTTGCTCTTTGCGACGGGTTTTAAGGCGCTCCAGTTCCCGTTCCTTTTTTCGGCGGTCACGCTTCTTGTGGTCTTTATGAATTTTAGGGGGGTCGCACCGACGACGACACCGCTTACGCCGACCGTGTAGGCGCCCCCGCACTCGCCACACGAAAAATACAAGGTCGGACCTCAATCCGCCCAAGGCGGACCCCCAAGGTCCGACTTTGTATTTTTTGCCCACGGCTCGGGCTCTCCAGCGCTAAACCGCTGGATGCTCAACTGTAGAACCACGTAGTACCGTGGGCCTCCCGCATCAAAGCATGCAGGATCCTCGATTCTGCAACCACAGTGTACTGTGGGCAGAATCGGGTTTGCCTTTTTGAGAAAAGAACGTAGTCTATAAACCAGAGTATTGTCCATTGTCAAGAAGGAGAAATAGCGATGGAAACGAACAAGGCGCATCCGTTCGATCCCGCTTTGGTGAATACGATCCGCGTGAACGTGCCCGCAGTATTGCGGCGCACGCAAACGCTTGCGACACGCCGTACGTTCAAAGTTGAATCGCAGGCCGCCGCATATATTCGCGCGGTCTCCTGTCTCGACTTGACGACCCTAACCGGTGCCGACACGCCCGAGCGCGTGAAACGGCTGTGCAAAAAAGCACTGACGCCGGTCGACCCTTCCATTTTGCAGCAATTGGGTATACCCGAGTTGCCACTTTCCGTCGGTGCCGTCTGTGTCTACGATGCATTCGTCCCCACGGCTGTTCGCGCACTCGGCGGTCGTATTCCCGTTGCCGCAGTATCGACGGGATTTTCCGCCGGACAGACGCCCTTCTACCTCAAGTTAAAGGAGATCGAGACGTCGGTCGGACGCGGGGCGACGGAGATCGATGTCGTCATCTCGCGCGCACTTGTCCATGAAGGAAAGTGGCGCGAACTCTATCACGAGATCAAGGCGTTCCACGAGGTTTGCGAAGGGCGTGCGAGGATGAAGACCATCTTGGGCGTCGGCGACCTCGAAGAACTCGAGAAAGTCGCCAAAGCCTCGGCGGTTGCCATCATGGCGGGATCGGACTTCATCAAGACGTCGACGGGCTTTGAGCCCTCGAACGCCACGCCTGAAGCGGGTCTTGTTATGGCCCGCGCAGTCAAGGCGAGCGGACTCTCGGTGGGGATCAAACCCGCCGGCGGGATACGTTCCGCGAAGGATGCGATGTTCTGGCTCGCGCTCATGCTCGAAGAATTAGGCGAAGCGTGGACCAAGCCGGAACTTTTCCGGATCGGGGCAAGCGGACTCTTGACCGACATCGATCGCCAGCTTTCGCACTGCGCGACGGGCAGATATTCCAAGCTCGATCATCACGCAATCGCATAAGGAGGATACGGTGAATACGACAAAACTAAAGAACTTTCTTGCGCGGCTCGACTACGGGCCCGCGCCGGAATCCGATGCGAAGGCGCGCGGATGGCTCGCCGAGCACAAACCGACGTTCCACCACTTCGTTGACGGCGATTGGCAAAAGCCGTGTGAAGACGGATACCTGTTGGCCATGGATCCGTCAACGCGCGAAGTTCTTGCACAAACAGCCAAGGGAAGCGCCAAAGACGTTGATGATGCAATGAAGGCGGCGAGAGATGCGTTCCCCGCATGGGCGGCGCTCTCCGGACACGAACGTGCGAAGTTCCTGTATGCGATCGCACGTGCGATTGCGAAGAACGCCCGTTTGTTCGCCGTTCTCGAATCGATGAACAACGGAAAGTCGATCCGCGAAACGCGCGACATCGATATTCCGCTCGCGATCCGACACTTCACGTATCACGCCGGATGGGCCGAAGTGTGGAAAGACAAGTATCCCGAGCTCGAGCCTGGGGGCGTTGTGGGGCAGATCGCTCCGTTCAACTTCCCGTTCCTCATGCTTGCGTGGAAGATTGCTGTGGCAATCGCAGTGGGGAACACGGTGGTGTTCAAGCCGTCGGAATCGACGCCCTTGACCGCGCTCTTGTTTGCCGAACTGCTTCGCGACGAAGTGAAATTGCCGCGGGGTGTGATCAATATCGTGACCGGCGACGGCTGGACGGGTAAATGCATCGCTCTACACCCGACGCCGTGGAAGATCGCATTCACCGGCTCAACGGAGGTCGGAAGACTCATCCGCAAAGCAACGGCCGGTATCGGAAAGCATCTCACGATGGAACTCGGCGGCAAGTCGCCCTTCATCGTGTTCGCTGATGCGGATATTCCCGCGGCGATCGAGGGCGTCATTGATTCGACCTTGGGCTACAACCAAGGACAAACCTGTTGCGCCGGTACGCGCCTTCTCGTCGACGAAAGCATTCTCGAGCGGTTCGTTTCGGAACTCAAAGCGCGCATGAGGAAATTGCGTGCGGGGCCGCCTTTGGATAAGACGATCGACATCGGCGCGGTGAACTCACGCGAGCAATTCGACAAGATCACAAGACTGGTCGAGGTCGGAAGAAGTGAAGGTGAGGTTTGGCAGCCCGAGGATTGGAGTTGTCCTTCGATCGGGTACTATATTCCGCCCACACTCATCACCAACATCGCGCCGACGGATACCGTTGCGATTGAGGAGATCTTCGGCCCCGTGGTCGTCGTCATGAGTTTCCGGACTCCCAAAGAGGCGGTGGAGCTCGGCAACAATACGCGTTACGGCCTCGCGGCATCAGTGTGGACCGAGAACATCGGGAAAGCGCTTGATGTGGCGAATCGGATCAAGGCGGGTACGGTCTGGCTGAATGGCACGAATCTCTTCGATGCCGCTGCCGGTTTCGGCGGTGTAGGGGAGAGCGGATACGGGAGAGAAGGCGGAGAAGAGGGCATCTTCGAAGTATTGAAGGAGCCTTCGCTTGAAGCGGACTACTCTGATCCCGAGGAAGATGCCGCGATCGACTCGTTCGATGAAGAGCCCGAGGACGACGTCGATCGTACGTACCGGTTCTTGGTCGGCGGAAAGATTGCAAGACCGGACGGCGGCACGTCGTTTCCGGTACGCTCACCGAGTGGGGCCGTTCTCGGCCTCGTGGGCGATGCGAACCGCAAAGACGTGCGCAATGCCGTCGAAGCGGCGCGCGGCGCTTTCCCGGGCTGGCGCGGACAGAGTGCCGCGCTTCGGGGACAGATTCTCTTCTTTCTTGCCGAGAACCTCGCCAACGAGAAGGAGCGTTTTGCGAAAGGTATCGCCGATGCGACCGGACGCACACTTCCCGACTCTCGGTGGGAGGTCGACCGGTCCGTCGAGCACCTCTTTCACTTTGCGGCCTATGCCGACAAATTCGGCGGAACACTGCAACAGGTGTCCCCGAAGATGGCGGTGTTGGGTCAGCGCGAGCCGATTGGCGTCATGGGCATCCGTGTCCAAGACACGCTCCCGCTTCTCGGGTTGGTGTCGGTCATCGCACCGGCCTTGGCCATGGGAAATACGGTCGTTGCCGTTTCGGGGAAGCATGCGCTTGTTGCTCTTGACCTTGTGCAGGTCATTCAGGCGTCGGATGTACCGGCAGGTGTGGTGAACATTCTCTCCGCCGTGAATCCCGATGCGGTTGCCAAGGTGCTTGCGGAGCACGACGATGTCGACTCCGTGTGGTACTTCGGTCCGCAAAAAGGCGGAGGAGAAGTGGAAGCGGCATCCGTGTCGAACATGAAGCGGACCTGGGTCTCTTCGGATCTTTTCCGGAATTGGAGAGAAGAACGAAAGATCTCCATGCGCTTTCTCCGCGAGGCGACGCAGATGAAGAACATCTGGGTCCCGTTCGGATCATAAGCATGTGCGGTGCAGTATACGGGCCGGTCTTACGACCGGCCTTTTTTTGTTGCAAACCGTCCACTTTTTGTTCGGGTTTGGTATACTATAAGGATATGAAATACAAAATCGTTCTTCTTGCGGTGTTTCTCGGTTTCTGGGCGTGGTCGGCGTATAAGCCACTGCACCCGGATGACTGGCTCCTCGAAAACTACCTTGTGTTCTTCTGGTTGCCGATTATCTTTATTTCCGGACGCTATTTCAAGCTCTCCAATATTTCCTATACACTCATCACAGTGTTCATGTGCCTCCATGTTATTGGGGCGCACTATACTTATTCGGAAGTACCGTTCGGGGATACACTCAAGGATTGGCTTGGTGCGGAGCGTAATATGTACGACCGTCTTGTCCATTTCTCCTACGGTCTCCTTTTGGCCTATCCTGTTCGCGAAGTCTTCATGCGCATCGCCGGGGCGCGGGGTTTTTGGTCGTACTTCTTCCCGGTTGACGTCACACTCGGCTTTTCTTCAATCTACGAGCTCATTGAGTGGCGCGCGGCGGCCAATGTGCCTCCGGAACTCGGGCTTGCCTTCTTGGGATCGCAGGGCGACGTGTGGGATGCGCAGAAGGACATGGGACTCGCGGGGCTCGGCGCGGTTATCGCAATGACGATCGTTGTCTTCATTCACATCGCACTCGACCGTAACAATTTCTGGGTTGAATTCAAAGAAAGTTTTTCGATCAAGCCCGGAGACAAACCGCTCGGCGAAGTATGGCTAAAAGATTCGTGGAATAAACTCAGTAACGGGTCCCCGTAATCGGTCTTGCCTGAAGTATGAATAGCGTGTCGTTTTCCATCGCCCATTCGACATCGACGGGGAATCCCAGAAGTGACTCGATGCGTTCGCAGGCGTCAACGATGCTACGAAGGGCGTCGTCTTTCAATATTTCGGCATCCCCGTCCGTTTCAATGACGGTTTTTGTTACTCGGTCGATGACGTATCGTTCCGGTGTTTCAGTTCCCGAGACCAATTTTTCCGCGGTACCTCGTACTGCTTCGACGATCGCAATGTTTTTTTGAGGGTACAGCGGATGTCGTGAAAAAGCGACACCTGCACGATCGGGACGGAGCATGTGTTGAATGATGATCGGCATCCCGCCGCGAAACTCAACGTTGAGCCTGGTCGCGTATGCTCGGACACGCTCGCTAGTTGCGGAACGGACGCATGCACGAATGTGTTCGGGCAGGTCACGAAAGCCGACGTCGAGGAACGAGCTGAAGAGCCCCGCCCAAGCATGTGCTCTGCCGTCTTCAACGGGCGCGCTTGAGCGCACGGCATAAAGCCCGTCATTTTTGATGTGACGTTGAAGGAGGGAGAGGATTTCCGCGTCACTTTTCTCCGCGAGCAGAGCGGTGAGGGAAGAGGGGAGGGCGATTCCCGATGGGACATCAAAATGGTGCAAAGAGAGAACACCAAGCGTTACCGCTTTTCCTCCGTAGCGAGACGGATCGCCGCGCGAAAGTGCAGCGATCGGGAGAATGTCGTCCGGCGGTTCGGTCATGATGAAAGTATACTATAATGCCATCATGCGAAACTTTCTGTTACCCGCGTATCTTGCGGAACGGTTTCCGCTGGGACAATTTGTTCCGTTGTCGCTCGCCGTCGTCGGTTCAGCGGCTTTCGTCGGAGCGTTGTCGCTCGCCGTTTCGCCCCGACCATACATGCTTTTCCCCGCAGGACTTGCGTTTCTCCTGTTTCTTTTCCGGCTACGTCTCTTGGACGAGGTCAAGGATGCGGCGCACGATAAGGTGCACTACCCGCATCGTCCTCTCGCGCGCGGAGTCGTGAGTGAGTCGTGGGTCAAACGCATGGTCGTCACGACACTTTTTGGCGAGTTGGTGATCGCTCTTTCTTTCGATGCGTTCGTGTTCGCTCTTTTCCTTTTTGCCCTCCTCTACTCATTTGTCATGTACAAGGAGTTCTTTGTTCCGGAGGTACTGCGCAGGCGTTTCGTGGCCTACGTCATTCTTCACGAGGTCCTCTCTCTCCCGCTGTTTCTCTATATTTATGCGCTACTGGGGATATTCGTCGGCCGTTTTACTCCCCCCATCCTTTTGCTTCTGGGAATGCAAGCCGGAGGACTTTTTGCGCTTGAGATCGCACGGAAGCTTCGTCGCACCGAGGGAAAAAACAATGCAGGCGACACGTACCCCGAACATCTTGGCGTCTTCGGTGCGACGGTGAGTTGCGGAGCACTTTTCGCTCTCTCGGGAATTTGTGTATTGGCGGTCGCACATTCGGCGCGTGACGTTTTTCCCGCATTCGCGGTGATGACCGCCCTTTTGGCGGCGGTGCTTGCTTGGGCGCTCGGTACGTTCGCGCGTGCAAAGGATGTCGCTTCCGCAAAGAAGGTCTTTCTTTCCGGGGCGATCTTCGTACTTCTCCCGCAGATCGTGCTGGCCACCCTCTATCTCAACAGAGCGTTATGACCACATACGATAACTCCAACCTCGCTGAAAGTTATTCGGGTGCGACCACCCCGCTCACGTATTCTTTTGCGCGGGAGGTTTATGCCGGAGTGTATCCGCACTTTCTCGGCATGATGGGGGTTTCACGTCGGTTGGTCGAGGCGAACGCGGACCTCTTTCCGAACATGCTCGCTTTTATCGGGAACAATATGTACTACAACCTCACTGAATGGTATCGGATGCTCGCGCTCTTGCCGGCGTATGAGGTGAACAAGAAGTTCTTTGACCGCATGCTTGGCGTCAAAGAGGGGAGTGCCGCGACACTGTTCGTACGCAACGACGACGCTTTGTCGTGGATATCTTCCCTGAAAGGACGGTTTCGCCTGCTCTTTCAGATCACCGCGATCGTTCTCAATTTCTTGGCGATGGGTTTTTTAGTGAAAAGATTCAACAGGCGTTTTGATATGATCTTTCGGGAAGCGAAGGCGGGACTTCCGCAAACAAAGACATATGACGAACTGGTCGGTCTTTTTCAAAGGACCGAAAAGTCCCTCCTTGCGCTCTGGCGCACTCCGGTCGCGAATGATTTTGCGGTCATGGTGTCGACGGGCGCACTTGCTTCACGCTTGGCGAAGAATGGTGAGACGGGCGCGCTCCCGGAACTTTTGCGTTCGCGTTCGCGCGGTCCGCTGTGGTCGCTCGATCCGGGGCAAGCACTTGCACGCTTGGCCCTGCACATGGGCGGAGAGGAAAAGATCGTAAAGGCACTTCGCTCGGGTGATGTCCGGTCGACACTCCAGATGATCGACGGGGAATTCCCGCAAATTCACAGTGAGCTTGAATCGTATATCGACACGTACGGGGCGCGCTCCCCTCACGAGCTCAAGCTCGAGTCGGCGACCCTCTCGGAGCGACCGGAAATGCTCATACCCATTCTCGCACAACTTGTTGAACGCAGCGGGGCTGGGGGTATCGGTGGCCTCGGAGAAGGCACCATGCACCGCGGTCGACACGGTCTTTTTTCGGAGTTGCTTGCTGCGTGGTCCCGCATATCAATAGCACGTCGCGAAGAAACCCGCTTTCGACGCTCGCTCATTTTTGGTTTTGCACGCACTATCGTGCTTGCTCTTGGCGGGATGCTGGTGGAGCACAAGGTGATCGGGAGCGCTGGGGATGTTTTTTTTCTCCGCACGGAAGAACTCCTTCGTCCTTTCGGCGAGATGAAAAAACAAGAGGGAGTCCGCGAACTGATCAAGACGCGGAGGGAATCTTTCGCCTACTGGCAAATGCGAACATTGCCGCAACGCTTCGAAACCGACGACAAAGTAGAAGAGATCGAGCGCCTTTTGCGCGAGACGACTCAACCCGTGCAGCGCAGATCGCCGTCTCTTCGGGGTACCCCGGCCTGTTTTGGCGGGGGAGGGGTGTTCGAGGGGAAAGCGCTTGTGCTCCGGTCCTTCGATCCGGATGCCCCGTTCATCGATCGCGTGCTTATCACGAAGCATACGGATCCGGGATGGACCATTGTTTTTCCGCTGCTCCGGGCGATCGTCGTGGAGCGCGGCGGAATGCTTTCACATGCCGCGATCGTTGCGCGCGAACTCGACATCCCCTGTATTGTCGGCGTTCCCGATGCGGTAGCAGAATTCCAGACCGGAGAGATTGTGTCGGTCGATATTGAGAACGGGGTCATTGCACACCATGACTACGCCTAGCTTTAACTCCGCGTCCGCACTGCCGCTTCTCTGCACTTTCTTTGCTATGGGGCTGGGCGGGATCGCAGTGGTTGCCGCACTGTACGGATATTATTACGGCGCGTTCGCGTTCGCGCTTTTGGGTCTTTTGTTTGATTCGCTTGACGGCCATCTTGCGCGCAAATGGAATGTGGCATCACGGTTCGGCGCAGTTGCCGACGCATGTGCTGATGTTGTTATTTACCTCTTTTTCCCCGCAGTGCTTATCTATGAGTTGGGATACCAGTCGCCCGCGTATCTCGTCGGACTCGCCGCATTGCTTTCCTTGGGCGTTGTGAGGCTCATTCGTTTTGTGCGGTCAGGACTTGTGCAAGAAAATGACGGAGGACTATTTTATCGCGGACTCCCGGTATTCTGGACACACCCTCTTGTTGCATTTCTCCTCCTTGTGAGACTCTCCGGTGTTTACCTGAACGGCACGGTGCTCGCCCTCATCATTTTTGGCGGGTCGCTTTTAATGGTCGGCACCTTTCGTTTTCCGAAGCCGAGCAATATCAGATATGTCGCGCCCCCCATAGTTTTTGCCGCCGTTATTTTCTTTTTTATTGAATGGTATGTCCGTTAAACAAGCTTCTCGCGAGGAGTTTCTCGATGTAATTCCCGGCCTTCTTCGTGCGCGGTATGCGGGCATGGATCGCGTCATTCTCGACAAGACCGTTCGCGCTCGACGTTTTTTGGATCCGCGGAACCCCGTCTTTCGGTTTGCTCATATTGAGATATTTCTTTCGTGTACCAAGGATGGAGAGACCGACGGATGCGCGATCACCATTTTTGACCGGCGACTTTCCGGTGAGGGGCGTATCGGTTTTGTCGAGTTTGCTGACCATGCAAGCGGAAGCGCGCTCTTGGCCCAATCGGTCGCACACCTAAAGAGAGAGGGCGTCTCCGTTGTTCGCGCACCAATCGACGGCACTATCTGGGACCGATTTCGTCTTTGCCTCGATGATAGTAACCCGCCGTTTTCGGGAGAACCGTTCAACCCGGCACTGTACGCCCCCGTCTTTCTCGGGTCGGGATTTTTTCCTCTTGCTGAAAGCGAAAGTATGATTGAACCGATGACAGACGAGCTTCGTTCGCGGTATGAAGGAAATGAACGCACCGCTCGCACATCGGGAGTTGAGATCCAGTTACTCCATTCCGCTAATGACCCGACCTTGGTCGAGGATGTCATTTCTCTCCTCAACACGTCGTTTGCCGACGCACCCTCGTTTGTTTCGCTTTCACGCGACGAGCTGGTGTACAGCATTCTCGGATCGCTGGACACCGTCGAGTCGGATATATTCGTCGCAAGGAAGGGTGCTCACGTGTCGGGTTTTCTTCTCGGGTATATTGACGGCGACAACTCGGGTCGACGACGCTACATACTCAAAACCACCGCGGTCGATCCTTCCGCGCGGAGAGCCGGTGTGGGCGGGGCGTTGTTCTCGCGGGCGATCAGGACGGCGTCGGCCAAAGGCGCCGAGGAGGTCATTTACGCGATCATGCGTAAAGATAATGCACCCATCCGAAGAATTGCGGGAGAAGAAAAAATACGCTACCGTACATATGCATTATATGAACGAAATGTACGCGGCGACGGTCCTGCTACTCTGCTATAGCGGTGTATTCGCGGCCGCTGAAGCACTCTTTCGGTTTGGGGTGGCCCGGGAGTTTTCGCGAAAATTCGCACACGTGTTTGGTGCGGGTGTGACGATGCTCCTCCCTTTCTACGGGTCACTTTTACTGGCGGGTATCTTTGGCGTGCTCTTCACGACAGTCATCCTTGCGGCACGAAAGTACGGCTTTATACAGAGTATCAGAGAAGGACCCACCGCGTACGGTTCGGTGCTCTTTCCGATCGGCCTCACACTTGCCTGTGTCCTGTTTTGGAACGACCCTCTTGCGCTCCTGGCGGGCATTGCGATCTTCGGTCTGGCCGACCCCGTTGCGGCGATCGTCGGCGGTTCATTCGGGAAGATACATTATGACATTTCCGGGCCAAAGACACTTGAGGGGAGCATCGCATTTTTTGCCGCAAGCGTCACCGTATTCCTTGTTGTGATGTCGTTTGCCCGCGTGGACTTCCGAATTTTTCCCCTTATCGCCGCATCGGCATTTCTTGCGCTCACCGAGGGCTCGTTCGGTAATGGAAAAGACAATCTTATCCTTCCTGCCGCCGGTGCGTTTGCGGCCTCACTTTTCTTATGAGTACTCACGTTGTCATCGGCGGGAGCGGTTTCATCGGGAGTCACCTCACCCGTGCGCTCACGGGACGTGGTGACGACGTCATTGTGATCGCTCGGCACCCTCCGCTTGACGGCATTTCAGGGGTCGTCTATGAGCGTGGCGATGCACGCCTCCCATCCCTCGGTCTTTCCGCCGACCGGATCGCTCACATACGGGCGCTTTGTCCGGTTGTCTGGAATCTTGCCGCAAATCTTTCGTTTCGCGATGAAGAATTCCGTGCGGTACAAACGGACAATACGCTCATTGCGACGCACGGGAGTGCATTCGCGAATACCGTCGGGGAAAGATACATCTTTGTCAGCACAGCATATGTGTCGGGAAAACCGACGGGTGCACAGATTCCGGAGCAAGCGATCGAAGCACCGGTCCACCGTAACGCATACGAATCGTCAAAATGGGAAGCGGAATCCATCGTTCGGTCGCAGACGAAGATCCCGTTCGTTATTCTTCGTCCGTCAATCGTCATCGGGGACGCCTATCCGGAACACGCGGTCGGATGTACGTTCGGCTATTATCGGTATTCGTATATGTTCTATGTATTCAAGGAGTATCTCGCTACGCTTCGTTCGACTTCACGACTTCACCCCCTCGTGCTCCTTTTCGGTATCCGCAACGGATCTTCCCGAGGGCGGATCGCATGTACTCGGCTTATCGTACCTTTCCCTTTTGAGAGTCGCGTCAATATGGTGCCCGTCGGTCACGTTGTTGCGGTGATGACCGCGATCCTCTCATCCGAAGCCGCATTCCGTGCCGGAGCAGTCATACACATCACCCACCCGAACCCTCCGCCTTATGCCGAACTCGCATCGACGCTCTGCGACGACCTCGGTATCGAAGGTGTGCGATTCTTTCCGGTCCCACGTCAGGTCTTCCGCGCAGGGTTTCTTCTCTTGCGCACCTTGTATCCCGGTAAGAAAAAAGAGTTTGTGTCGGCGTCAAAATACCTCCCCTACATTACCGAGACGTATGACTTTGAACGAAGCGCGAGTAGAGCGTATGCGCTTCCGGATCCGCCGCCGCTTACGCCCGATTTCTTGCATGGGGTGAATGTGCGTGCAGTTACCGAAGTGTTTCCCGGTTTTCGATCTGCATCACCCTCCGCTTGACGCCGGTCTGAAGGAGCAGTAGGTCGATGAGCACATGAAGCGTTACGCCCGCAAGTGCGGCAGAAAAAAGTAACGGCCATGAGTAGCCCAGATCGGACAGGGAAAGTGCGACCAAAGCCCCCACGATCGAGTCGCAGTGATCGATGAGTTTGAAACACATCCCCGCCACCCCCGTACCTTTTTGGCCCGCTTTGATGCCGAACCGACGTTTTAGGAAGCTATTGGGAAGTTCACCGAGCATATATCCCACGCCGGCGACGAGTGCAGATTGGGCGTAAAAGAGCGCGTTTCCTCCGAATGCGCCCGGTACAATTGCCGTTGCAACGGCAATGAGGGGAACGAGGACGAGTCCGCGTACAGTTTTGTTTTCCCCCAGTATTCGTACGCCGGCAAGTTGTTTGCCGAGATCAAGCGGTACCCTCATTCGTGAAAAGTAGTTTCCCCGAACGATCAAAACCTGATGGATGATGTTCGCAAGGGCGAGCGGGAGTACGACGGAAAGGAACAATGTCGTGGTCATGACATTGATTATACCCCATGCTACAATTGCCGAATCACAGTATGAGCGTATTTTCTCGCCTTCGGCTTAAGTTTTTTATCGCCCGTTCAAGCATGGGATTCACGGCCGACTATCTTGAGCGTTTGTATGCAATCTTTCTGAACCACACGAAGGTCATCCACTGGCGTGACGGGCATCCCGTTTACTCACTCTCGACGCCGCCCTTATATTCCAAGCCGATGGGGAACTTTCTTGCGCGCCAGATGTTTCGTACCATTCAGAACAAGAATTTGCCGAACCTGATGAGTTTTGCGGTCAATGACGAGTGTAACGCCGCGTGTAAGCATTGCAGTTTTTTCAACGGCGTAGACGACAAAACAAAAAAAGTGCTTTCTGGCGACGAAGCGAAACGTGTCATCAGGGAGGCGCAAGAGATCGGCGTCTCAACGATCAACATCGTCGGCGGCGAACCGCTGTTGCGCGAAGACCTCGAGGAACTTATAAAGTCCGTCAACAAAGACCTGACGCAGGTGATCATGTTTACCAACGCGTCACGACTTGAGGAGCTTGCGGGCAAGCTCAAAAAGGCGGGACTTGACGCACTACTGTCCGGTTAAAATCAGAATAGGTACAACTGC
>MHLS01000055.1:16293-18226 GCA_001819095.1 Candidatus Lloydbacteria bacterium RIFCSPLOWO2_02_FULL_54_12 | reverse complement strand
TCCGTTGTGAATTGGAAATTCATATTTTCAATTCATCGGAAAGCCGTACTGAAGCTGTAAGCTTCGATTCCTGCTGGGCGGACACGAGAAACAGCCGAAAGGCTGTTTTTGAGTGAGTTGCCCAAGAAAGGGAAGCTTCACTTTCGCGCAGGAATCGAAGCCGTTCTCCGTTATTTGTGAGGAATTCTTATTCCGAGCAAATCGGAAACGGGTACTGCGGCAGTAGGCCGAGGTTCCCGCTGGGCGGATCAGAAAAAACACCAAGCAATTGCTCGGTGTTTTTAGTAGACCCCAACTGTAGTTTGAACGCTGAGAGAAAACTAGGGAACAAGAAATTTCACCGCATCGGGGAGCCATTGCTTGATCAAGTCTGGTCGCTCAAGTTCATGGTCGCCATTTTTCACAATAAGTTGGTTGGGAAAAATTATTGGGAGTGACTCAAGTGGTACGGTATCATCACCACTTCCGTGGACCAAGAGTGCGCGATGTAAAAGTAGTTCAACTTTTTCAACGTAGTTTTTCTCCTTGTTCTCTAGGAAATATTCTGCACCGACAAAATTCGCTTTGGACATCTTGTCTGCTCTCGCGCAATCTTCCCCAAAAGCATCTTCGTCGAGAAACTTTGCGTAATTTCCCCAAGTGACTCGAAATGACGGATCTTTTTTCTTTATATGATTTTTCACGAACCAGTAACGGAGTAACTGCTTCTGATTAAGGGCGGGGGCAATGAACACAACTCGCTCAAATTCTTCTTGAGTTTCTGCATCAAGAGAAGCGAGCACACAAGCCGCAAGACTATGTGTCACCACAGCGTAGGGCAGAAAGTCTCTTTCTTTTAAGTATGAAAGAGTTAACCTAACATCTTCAGCGTACGTAGATGTGGTGTTTTGTTGAAAATTACCATCAGATAGTCCGCAACCAGTGAAATCGAGGCGAAATGATGCCACTCCCGCCCGCTCCAATGCATCAGCGAGATGCTTAAATTTCGGCTCTGACGAAGCCGCTCGTTCAAAGCCATGCAGCATGAGCACTACTTGATGAGACATCCCGCTTTGAGACAAAACACCCCGCAGTGTGTCCCCCCTACATCCAATAAGCTCAATAAGTTCTGTTTTCATAATCCAATCCTCTCACAAGTCACCGTATCTTAAAAGTACAGATTCTTTGAAGAAGATTACAGACTCCTCAGATTAATGTAAAATAATACTTTTCTTCAAATAAGCGGTTCGAACGTCGTCCAATAGGGCGGATATTAAAAACACCCCGCGCGCCGCGGGGCGTTGTTTGGTTCAAAAGGTCCGGTCGAGTTCTTGGTATTTGCTTTGCAAACCGTGTTTTTCGGCGACAAAGGCGTTCGTTACATGGCCCCCATAGGTCTGGAGTCCGGCACGGAGATCCTTGTTCGCCTTGAGCGCACACCACACGCCGCCCGAACCGTATTCGAGGACCGAGGTGCCGAGGAGCGCGACGAACGGAAAGGTCTCTTTCGTGAGCGCAAGGGTCGCCTCGCGCGGAACCGTCGAGCCCGGAATGTTGGGGACACACGAGAAGACCAGCCCTCTTTTCCCTCTCGTGTACGTCTCGCCCGGCTTGGTCACCTTGGACCACGCGGTCGAGCCACCCTGATCGATCGACACATCGGCGATGTAGGCGCCTTGCCTCATGCACCGGAAATGCTTCTGGGTGAGCACCTTGGGCGCCGCGGCGCCGCCGGGGAGCATCACGCCGGAGATCACGACGTCGGCGTTCGTGAGTTTTGTCCTGCCCCAAGTATTCAAAGCAGAAAACGGGAGGAACGACGCCGAGAGCTTCGTGCGGTAGAGGTCTTCCAACTGTGCACGGCGTTCTTCCGCTGTCTCGAACACCGCAACGGAGGAGACATCGCTAAGAAGTGCCTCAACGAGCGCCGCCTCTCCCACATTGCCGCCGCCCA
>MHLS01000055.1:0-16259 GCA_001819095.1 Candidatus Lloydbacteria bacterium RIFCSPLOWO2_02_FULL_54_12 | reverse complement strand
GAGAAGGACGGTCAACCGAGGGTCGACGCCCGCGAGATGAAGATAGGTGAAGAGCACCTTGTGCCGCAGAAACGGAATGAGCCGATATTCCTCGGGAATCAATTCCTTCACTTTGACGATGGCGGTCGCCTCGCGATAGATGCTCTCGACGCGAGAAGCGACCGTCGCACCGGAAGCGAGATAGTCACCGTCGGAAAATCCCGACAGTTTACCCGCATCCGTCTCGACAATAACTTCCACACCGAGCGCGCAAAGTTCGTGCACGCCGTCCGGTGTGATCCCCACCCTACCTTCCTGCGGTTTTACTTCTTTGGGCACGCCGATAACGCACCGACTCATGACGCCTCCCTTTTGATGATCAAGTGACATCTGTTGCTACTCTATTCTTTTGCTACTGCTTGTCAAAAGAATTCGGAGACAAGGGCGTACCTTAGGAGTCAACTCCTCAAAGTCCGACCCTGTCTCCAATGAGGTTGAGTCCGAGGTCCCGATACACTACAATAAGCACCATGCGCACCGAAAATATCGCCGTTGTCATCTACGGCCTCCCCGGGTCCGGCAAAGGAACCCAAGCTAGTCTCGCGGCCCATGCATACGGACTCGTCAATTTCGACACCGGACACCATCTGGAAAGCCTTTGGTACGACCCCAAACGCCAGAAGGATCCGCTCATTAAACGCGAACGGAAACTATTCGAAGAAGGAAAGTTAAATACGCCGAGTTTTGTGCTCGCTGAAGTATCCAAGGCCGTTCGCGCGATCGCAAAAAAAGGCCTTGGGGTCGTTTTTTCCGGCTCACCGAGGACGATGTACGAGGCGGAGCGCCTGATACCGCTTCTTGTCTCGCTCTACAAGAAGAAAGGGGTGTTCTTTTTCTTCCTCGACGTCACCCAGAAAGATGCGATTGAGCGGAACTCGAAGCGCAGGTTGTGTGCTATCTGTAAGGCGCCGCTGCTTGCGAAGTACTACCCGTCAACAAAACCGAAGTTCTGTCCCGTCTGCGCAGGGCCGCTCTATAAACGCACGCTCGATGACAAAACGATCATCCCGAAGCGGGTGAAAGAATATAACGAGCGGACCGCGCCCATCCTCAAGTACCTCAAAAAACTCGGCTACAGAATCAATAAAGTAGACGGGCGGCCCGAACCCTTCAAGGTGTTTCAACTCCTCAAAAAACCCGTGAACAACGGATTGCGGTAGCACAATACAAGGGCGAACCTTGTATTGTATGGGTACTGAGTTATCCACAGGTTGTTCTTCACACCTGTGGATAACCGCTATATACTTCTTCCAGACGCGATGCAGTGGGTCCACCCTTTTTCAAGGACTACTGCGCTCGCAGTAGTTCTTTACACAACAAAAAACGTTTTCCTCCAATCAAGGGCCGGATCTCCAACCGGCCCTTATTTTTTTGTCTTTTTTAAAAAAAGAATGTCTACAGTTTCAACAAAAATTGTTCTAGCGCAATACCGAGGTCCGCGTCTTCTTCGTGGGCCACATGGTACATCGATTTCAATGCTGAAAGCTTCTGTTCAAGTTCCGAACGGAGGAAGCGTTTTGCGTTCGGCGCATACTTCCAATAGGTGTACTCTTTCACGCCCGCGCTAATCGCTTCGTCCTTCGTTTGCGTCTTGCACAAAAAAAGCACTTTGACGACCCAAAAAATCGTGCCGTGGACCTCTTCCATTGATGCGCCGGAGCGCTCAAGCTTGGTGAACTCTGCCCACGCGAGGCGTTTATCCTTCACCGCAAGGGCATCGGCGACGAGAAAGTTATTCAGTCTTTCCGAAACCTCCTTCAACGAAAACTCTTCGATGTCGCCCCACTCTAAAAAACGTGTGCGGAGTTCTTTTTTGGGCGCTGTTTCGCGAATGAGCACGAGGTTGCTCGATCGGGGAAGTGTGTCGGAAGACAAATAAAATTCCTCTCCCCCTTCGTTACCAAGAATGCCGTCGATCACGACAACGTTCCTCCCGCCGAAGAGCGACACGCCGCCAAGCGCCTCCTCGATGAGCGCGGAATCGAAAGATATGTCATCAAACACGGTGACGGTTGCATTCGGACTCGCCGTCTTTTCTGCGTTGAGCACGCGTCCCAGTGCCTCGCGCGCACGCTTTCCGTCGCTGCCGAGAAAGACGAAGATACTCTTATCGCGCTGTTTCACAGGACTATTCTAGCATTGATTCGCGGACTCGACAGTACAAGGTCCGGAAATATAAGGTCGGACATTAAGAATCAATCCACCCGCCTGCGTCTGACTTCGGACGGGCAGGCAAGGTTCGACCTTGTATTTTCTTTCAGCAAAAAAGGGCGGCCAAAGAGGCCGCCCCGAACACTTCCTTCCGGTCAGCGACAATATCGGTCGCTGACGATCTCGCTTCCGACAACTGCACCGGTAATGGCACCGACTACCGCTCCGAGGTCGCCGCCGAACTCGTTGCCGATCGCCGCGCCGGCGATGACGCCGAGCACCGTGCCGACACCGTATGCATCGCACCGCACCACGTAATGACGGCCGTGGCCGTAGTGGGTGTATGCGGGCCAATACTCGTAGCGGGGACGGTACATCGGGCGGTCGATCACGACAACGCGCGGCGCACGATACTGCCGTTCGTAGTAGTACGGGCGCTCGACGATGACGCGCGGAGCAACGTAGCGCGGCCTTTCGTAGTAGTACGGCCGCTCAACGTACACGCGCGGCGCGACATAACGCGGCCTTTCGACCACCACCACATCGCGACGGGCGTGACGTTGGACGTACGCCGGACGCTCGATGACGCGCGGCTGATGATTCTGGTAACCGCCGTGGTGACGTCCGTGGTGTGCGTAAGCGGTGGGCGCCGCGAACGCGAACGTGGCAACGGCCAACATTCCGATGATGCTCTTCATGTGCTACTCCTTTACAAAGAAGAAAGTTTTGACCCGAAGGGAGTATAACCCACCCCCAAACCTACGGAACATTGTACACCAAGACGGCGTTCTCGTCAATAGTTTTGGGAATCGAGTCGAAAATAGCCCTCAACAAAGCCGCCAAATCACAGACTCGACAGTGCAAGGCCAAAAAATACAAGGTCGGACCTTAAGGATCAGTCTCCAAGGTCCGACCTTGGATTTTTTGACAAACCCCCACCTTCGTCGCTCACTTGAGGCTCCCCCAGCGTTTGCCGGAAGCCATGTTAACGACAAGGGGAACGCTCTCGCCTTTCGTGCCCTTTGCCACAGAGGTCATCGTCTCACGAACGACTTCGGAAAATTTCCCCAACATCTCACGGTCGTCGTCCACCTCGAAAATGAGTTCGTCGTGAACTTGGAGCAAGAGGTCGACATTCTTGTCGAGTTTTTCTTTGTGCAACGCCTCCTCAACCCTCACCATCGCGATCTTCACAAAGTCGGCGGCCGTACCTTGGATCGGTGCGTTCTGCGCCATGCGCTCCGCCATCGCCTTCATGAACGGAATACGCGAACGCAAATTGGGAAAATGCCGGCGGCGGCCAAAGATAGTCTCGGTGTACCCCTTCTTCTTCGCGTCGCTTTTTGTCTTCTCGAAATAGTCCGCGATCTTCGGGAACGCGAGAAAATACTGATCATAGAACTGTTGTGCCTCTTCGCGGGAGGAGCCGAGGTTGGCCCGAAGCGCGGAGACGCCCATGCCGTAGATGATACCGAAGTTGATAACCTTCGCGCGGCGACGCATTTCTTTGGTCACCGCGTCCGGAGCAACACGAAAGACGCGTGCGGCGACCGACGTATGGATATCCTCCCCCGAACGGAATATCTCCCTCAAGCCGGGATCTTCGGAGAGCATGGCAAGCACCCTCATCTCGATCTGGGAGTAGTCAAAGGAAACGAGCACCCGCCCCTTGGGAGAAATGAACGCCTCGCGGATCGGCGCGCCAAGACCTTCGCGGACGGGAATATTCTGCACGTTGGGATCCGACGACGAGAAGCGTCCGGTCGTTGTTCCGTCCTGCTTGAGCGTCGTATGCAAACGCCCTTCCGCATCCACCATCGTCGGGATGGTGTCAATGTACGTCGAAAGCAGTTTCTGTGTCTCGCGGTAATTCAATATCTCGGCGATGATCGGGTGGAGGTCCTTCAACTTCTCAAGCTCCGACTCTCTCGTCGACCGCGCACCACCCTCCGTCTTCTTCAGTCCCTTTGCGGCGAGTAGCAACTTATCAAAAAGAACAACCGAGAGCTGTTTCGGAGAGTTGATATTGAACACTTCATCCGCGTATTCGTAGATTGCGCTCTCCGCCTTGGCGAGTTTCTTGTGATAATCAAGTGAAAGCTTTTTTAGATACGCAACATCGATGAGGACGCCCTTCTCTTGTGCGCGTCGGACGACGGGTAAAAGCGGGAGCTCAACGGCGTCGTAGAGCCGCTCCAACCCCTCCTCCTTGATCTCCGCAAGTATCTTTCGCTTCGCGACAAGCATGTCGCGCTCTCCCGTATGCTCGAAGATCTCCTCGGGTCCCGGCGTCGTCTTGTCCGAGTCGAGAAGCCACAGCCCGATCGCCGTTTCGCGCAAGAGCACTGGGTCGACATCCTTCTCTCCGCCGTCAAAGAGGGATGCGGGCGGCGTGTCGTTCTTGTTTGAGTGCTTTTTGTCGCCCTCATTCTCTTCTTTTTTGGACAGCAGCCCGCGCGCACGGACGGAGAGCGACCTGAATTCAAGCTGATTGAAAAGAGAGACGACTGCGTCCGGCGTGTAACTTTCTCCCCACGTCTTCTCCGGAAGCGCAAAGGAGATCGGTGCGTCCCTCCGGATCGTTGCCAACATCTTGGAGAACATCGCCTCCTCTTTGTTCTCCGACAGTAGGTCAACGACGCGAGGCTTGATACCCGAGCGGAGAAGCTCGTCTTTGCCTTTTTCCTTCTTTAACAACGTATATAACTTTTCGAGCGTTCCGAATTTTTGAATAAGCTCGCCCCCTGTTTTCTCGCCGATGCCCGGAACTCCGATGATATTGTCCGACGGGTCGCCGCGCAACCCTTTGTAATCGGGAAGGAGCTCGGGACCGAATCCGAACCGCTCGTTTACGGTCTTCTCGTCGTAGACCACGGTGTCGTTGATGCCTTTGCGTAAAGTGAAGACGCGCACACGCATACCCTTCACAAGTTGGAGCGTATCCATGTCGCCGGTCACGATCAGGACCTCAAGGTCTTTTTTCTTCTTTGTCTGCTCAACGATCGTCCCCAACATGTCGTCAGCCTCAAAACCGGGTGCGTCGTAGATGGGGATGTGGAACGCAGAAAAGATGTCGCGACTCCGCCCCAACTGCTGTTTCAGCTCATCATCGGCCTTAGCGCGCCCCGCTTTGTAGTCTTTATACTCTTTATGGCGGAATGTCGGACCCGGTAGGTCATAGCACGCGGCCATGTAGTCCGGCTTCAAGTCAGTGATCGCGCGAATGAGCATGGTGGAGAGGCCGTAGAGCCCGCCCGTCGGTTCGCCGTCCTTCGTCGAAAAATCCGGAAGCGCATGATACGCCCGATGTACGATCGCATGTGCGTCAAAAAGCACGAGACGTTTTGCGAGTTCTTTCCTGACCATCCCGTTAGAGGTAGGACACGGACGAATGCGCGACCGTTCCTGCACACTTATTTTTTATAATGAAAATATCAGGTGGCAACATGGTTTGCGTGTGGTGTCCGCGACCTCTAGCGGGACCATGCTCACATCATAACACCTTGAATTACGGTCGCGGGGTGGCCCCGCTTCGCGGGTTCCCTTAAGCCAGTCGCCTCGCCTTACAGGCGCTGTACACCTTTTGGGTATTTTATTTCGCTTCGCTCATAAAATCCCTCAAAAGGTCTTGCGGGGGTGGCCCCGCTTCGCGGGTTCCCTTAAGCCACCCCCTCACCCCATTCGCTGCCGTATTCGTAATCAAGCAGTTTCCTTGCCTCTTCCACGTCTTCATCACGCAAGACGAAGAGGTCGTATCCGGACGGGGTGCTGTCCGCTTCGGCGGCTTCGCGTTTGTGCTCACGGACGAAGCATTTGATATTCCGCCCGTTCAGGAACTTCTGCGTTTCCTGCATTTGGTCCCGCTGGCGAAAATATTTGACGCGCGTAGCCATAGTCCACTACACAATAGCACGCGTCGTCTCATCAACAAAACGAAAACGGAGCGTTGCAATATTTTTCGGGACCCCCGCATCTATCCGCTCGGGCCACTCGATTAGCACCAAATTGCGCGGATCGACGGCGATCTCCTCCCACCGCAAGGCCGGAAGCTCCTCGGGCTCGTCAATGCGATAGGCGTCAATATGCACAAGGCGGGACCAAGCGGGATGCCCCGACAGCTCGTAAAATTTCGCAAGGACAAAGGTCGGCGACAAAACGCTTTCTTTCACTCCAAGGATCTTTGCGACCGCTTTGGTAAATGCGGTCTTTCCCGAACCAAGGTCGCCCGAGAGTCCGACCACGGTCGCACCTTCGGTGTCGGGTGAAAGTTGTCCGAGAAATTCCCGCGCGAATCGCTCAAGTTCGGGGATGCTTTTGATGACTTTTTCCATAGAAACAACTATATTCCGGATTATAGAACTCGTCGACGTCCGAAAAATACAAGGTCGGACCCTCGGAGTTAATCCCCGAGGTCCGACCTTGTATTTCACGATCTACTTTCTCAAGCACCCTGCGGAGTTACCTCCTCTTCTCTTCCGAAAAATCCCGTCGTGCGCAACTGTTCGTTCTCCTCATCCCTTCTCGCCAGCAACTCTTTTTTTCTCGTATAATATTCCTTCAGCTTCCGGATCCCGAAGACTGCGGCAATCACGGAGATGATGTAGATAATCCATCCCAAGAGCGAGTTCGGAAGGAGAATCCCCGCAATACCCCCGACGCCGGCGGTGTGCTCCTCGGGTTGTGTCAGTGCTCCGCTTCCGGCGGGAACGACGTGGGTACCTTTTTCGTCGGTATATTCAAGTCGCACCCGCACATCGGGAATACCGGAGGTGCCGGCCGTTACCATTCCGAGTATGCTCACCGAACGCGTCGCTCCGCGCTCCAGTCTCCCCAAGGGAAGGACGTAGGTGCGTACCACACCAGCGCCGCTTTCAACGAGCAGTTCATTGTTCGTATTGTCGCCGATATAGATGACCTCCGTCGGAAAAACGATTTTGAGTTTCGCGTCCGTCGCTATGGCGTCCCGATTGTATGCAAAGGCGATGCGGTATTCAACCGGCACATGCGCACCCCCTTCATCGCCAATCTTTTCCACGGCAACTTCGACCGACTTATCACCGGCGAGCAATCCCCACAGGTCGCCGGAGGTGTCCGCGGCGGCGGGAGACGCAACCTGCTCCTCCTTAGCGTTCTCCGCTTCATCCGATGCATTCGCCGGCGCACCGCCGCTCTTTCTCCCGAAGATACTGTCGAAGAAATCCCTTGCGTTGTGGACGACCGGCAGACCGTTCGTATACCTTTCCTGAACGACCGTTTTGCCGCTCGCCGTCGTTTGGCGGGAAACACCGTCGTCCGTCGAACGGACCGGTGCGGGAACATACTGCTCCCTCGGCGCCTCGCCTACGCTCGCGACGGGATCTGCCTCTACGATGGGCGGCGTGCCGCGAGTAAGGAGTACTTTGAGCGCTCCGTAACTGCGTCCCGAGGAATTCTCAGCGACCACGCGAAAATAGTAAAGCGTTCCCGGCATCAGTTTGCTCAAGCGGACCTCTTCGGGACCCGAATTTCCTCCGAAACCTCTGTGAGCTGTTTGGTTCTCAAGATTCGTGGTCAAGCCCCACTCGAACCATGCCTGTGTTTCGTTGTTTCCGTGCGGGCTTACATAACCGCGAAGCGTTGCGGAAGTTTCGTCGACGAATATCGCGTCGTTCGTCACCACAACGGCAATCGGGGGAACTACCGTGGGAAGCGGCTTGGTCGTCACGTAGCCAATCTGCCCGATATCTTTGCCGCGTCCGTTCTCCACGACCTGACGAAAAAAGTACTGGGTGGCAGGCGCAAGTCCGACGATTGTTGCTCGGGTCGTTACCTGGGAGTTGCCGCCATGAATGTTTCCGTAGGGTGTGCTGTACACTTCGCTACGCCCGACGATCCCCCACTCGAACCACTGGACGGTATCCGCCATTTCATTCGGCTTGACGGCGCCGTTCAACTGGATACTTTTTTCCGTCACAAATGTCGGAGACATCGTGTACGCGATCGGGGCCGCTTCATACGCAAAGACCGCTTCGGGCACGAGAAAACCGAGGAGGCACAAGGCCACGACAAAAACGGGGTATTGTTTCGCTCTATTTCTCGATTGCATATAGGGATTGTACACCATAAATCATTACTTGTCAAACATCCACACTAAGGCTCGGTTGCGGGATTTTTTGTCGTTCACCAGAGCACTCCGGCATGGCGCACGAAAGGCAGAGCAGGGTACAATATACTCCATGGTTGACTTTCAAGACACAAAACAAGCCCAAAGTTTTGACGACCTTCGTGAAAAAGAAGCCGAGGAGCTTGCCCAAATGTTGGCCGAACGCTATGAACTTCCCTACGTCAACCTTGCGCGTGTCCCTGTCGACAACAGCGCGATTAAGCTTATTCCGGAAGAATCCGCACGCGCTGCAATGCTGGTCGTCTTCCAAATCAACAACAAAAAAGTCGCCAGTGTGGCCATCCAAAGCAAGAACAACGAAAGACTCGCTTCGGTGCTTGAAGAACTCACACGCCAAGGATTTACCGCTTCGCTCTATATCGCCTCGGAATTCAGCATAAGGAAATCGTGGGGGGTCTACAAGGAAGTTTCCTATGCAACAGCAGAGGTCGCCGGCATCGTCTCCGTTTCGCAGGAAACGATGAATCGTTACGTCTCTCTGGTGAAAAGCATCGCCGACGTCAAAAGTATCGTACAGAAGGCTGTTGCTTCAGGCGACATACACTCCCTTTCAACGGTCGTCGAGATCATCTTGGGCGGAGCCGTCGCGACCGGCGTATCCGACGTCCATATCGAGCCGGAAAAGGAAATGGTGCGTGTCCGCTATCGTCTCGACGGAGTTCTCCAGGATGTCGCCGAACTCGCTCGTGCAGACTATAAAAAAGTGCTTTCTCGCATCAAACTTTTAGCGGGGGTCAAGCTGAACGTCATCCACGAAGCGCAGGACGGGCGATTCACCATCAAGATCTCGGGTATCGACGTCGAAGTGCGTACCTCCATTCTTCCTGCAGCCTATCAGGAGTCGGTCGTCATGCGAATCCTCAACCCGAAGTCGATCTCGGTACCGCTCGAAGAACTGGGCATGGACGAGTACTTCTATAAGGTCATAACGGAACAGATCTCGAAGCCCAACGGTCTCATCTTGACAACCGGGCCGACCGGCTCCGGCAAAACAACAACGCTCTATGCCGTCCTGAAAAAACTCCGCAATCCGCAAATCAAGATCATCACCATCGAAGACCCAATCGAATACCATCTTGACGGCATATCGCAGACGCAGGTCGACCACAGCAAAGGGTACGATTTTCAAAGCGGGCTCCGTGCCGCAGTACGTCAGGACCCCGACGTCATCATGGTCGGCGAGATCCGCGACGAAGAGACCGCGTCGATCGCCATCGACTCGGCATTGACCGGTCACCTCGTCTTCTCGACCTTGCACACCAACAACGCCGCAGGAGCGATGCCGCGCCTCATTGACCTTGGCGTCAATCCAAAGATCATCAGTTCGGCCTTGAACATCGCGCTCGCGCAGCGTCTCGTGCGACGCCTCTGCGTGAGTTGTCGCGAGGCTTACACGCCCGAAGGGGCGGAAAAGGAGATACTGGAAAGCAATTTCACCGAAATAAAAAAATATCGCCCGCAACTTGAACTTCCAGCGCAGATCTATCGCCCTGTTGGCTGTGAAAAGTGCTCCTTCACGGGATTCAAGGGACGCATCTCCATTTACGAAGGGATACTCATGGACAGGGCTATCGAAGAGATCCTCCGTGAGAACCCGAGCGAACGTGAGATCAAAGAGGCCGCAAAACCGCAGGGCATGCTCGATATGCGCCAAGACGGCATCATCAAGGTACTGAAGGGCATCACGGCGCTCGAGGAGATCAAGGAGGCGGTCGGGCTGGAAGAAAGCCGGTAAGGAACAAAAAACCCGCGTTAAGCGGGTCTTTTGTCATCTCATTATCTTGCCGTATGTAATTGAAGTAATTGGTCGGTTCTAACAATGGAATAGTATGTACTTGTCCTATAAGTGGTGATCTGCCAACTATGGGAATCGAGGACATTACCCTTCAAACAACTACTTTGTGCATGTAATGCAGAAAGTTAAATACATTCCTAAGGAGGGTACCAGTAAAGGCACGCGCGGGGCGGCAACCAGAACGTCCTTGGAGGTGCATCATGGAAGCCTGTGGGGCCTTAATTGTTTGAAGGGTGATGTGCTCGAAGAAAAACACTTCGCACGAATGAGCGAGTCACCGTAAGTAGAGGAGCAAATCGAATTACATTTAACCTAGCATACTTCGATACTTGTGTCAACTCTGTGACGATCCTCAAGTCCGCGAACACAGAGTACAAGGTCAGACCCCGAATGGTCGGCCTCTAAGGTCGACCCTCTATTTCGTGTCGCCAATGTTCACTAAATAGTCCGCGATAGCGTTATAATTTGACCATGGACAAAGACTCGCAGAGCAACAACAAGGACGCCCTTTTTTTGGACCAAAAACTCCGACCCGAGCGCTGGGAGGAATACGTCGGGCAAGCGCACATCAAACAGAATCTTGAGATCTTGCTCCGCGCGGCTCGGGAGCGGTCGCACCCGCCGGAGCACCTCCTCTTCTACGGCCCCCCCGGCTTGGGAAAGACAACCCTTGCGCATCTCATCGCCAAAGAAACGAGTGCGCAGATGAAGAGTACCTCCGGTCCCGCGATCGAGAAGGTCGGCGACCTTGCCTCTATCCTTTCTAACCTGAATTCCGGAGACATTCTCTTCATCGACGAGATACACCGCTTGAACAAAATGGTTGAGGAGATCCTCTATCCGGCGATGGAATCCGGCGTACTTGATATCATCATCGGCAAAGGTCCTTCGGCGCGCACCATACAACTTGAATTGCCACCGTTCACCCTGATCGGGGCCACGACCCGCATCGCACTCCTCTCGGCCCCCTTACGCTCACGTTTCTCCGGAGGCGTCTTCCGACTTGAGTTCTACTCGGAGCAGGAGATCGAGGAGATCATCCGCCGCTCGGCAAAGATTCTCGGCGTCGCACTCGAAGGCGCTGCGGGCAAGGCGATAGCTTCGCGGAGCAGATTCACCCCGCGCACGGCAAATTATTTCCTGAAGCGCGCGCGTGATTTTGCACAAGTCGGGAAACGCCGCCTTGACGTCGAAGCGGTGAAGGAAACCTTGCGACTCTTGGAAATCGACGAACTCGGGCTCTCCCAACCGGACCGACAGATGCTCACCGTCGTCATCGAGAAGTTCGGCGGCGGACCGGTCGGTCTCTCGACCGTTGCGGCGGCAACATCGGAAGAGCAAGCGACCATCGAGGAGGTCTACGAACCCTACCTTCTCAAACTCGGCCTTCTTGATCGCACACCACGCGGCCGTACGGCAACAAAAAAAGCTTATGAACATCTCGGTTTTGACTTCCCCGCTGACGCACAGGAAAAATTGTTGTAGTATCAAGAATCATGTCCGGACACAGCAAATGGGCGCAAATAAAGAGACAGAAAGGTGCGGAGGACGCGAAGAAGTCCAAGCTTTTCGGCAATCTGGGGAGTTTGATCGCAACCGAGTCGCGAAAAGCAAAAGGAGATGTGAACTCTCCGGGATTGCGCGCCATCATTGAGAAGGCAAAGAAAGAAAATATGCCGAAAGACACGATCGAGCGGGCGGTCAAAAAGGGTGCAGGCGGAGACGTCGAAACGATGGAAGCCCTCACCTATGAAGGGTACGGCCCCGGAGGCTGTGCGCTCATTATTGAGGCGTTTACCGGCAACCGCAACAAAGCCGCACAGGAAATCAAACATATTCTCGCAAAGAACGGCGGCTCGCTTGCCGCACAGGGTGCCGCCTCATGGGCATTCACGAAAAGCGAAGAGGGCTGGACGCCCAACTCGACCATTCCCCTCTCGGACGCCGACGGCGCCATGCTTTCTCTTCTCATCGAAGAACTCGAGGGAAACGACGAAGTGCAGGACGTTTATACGAATGCAGAGTAGCGACACACGAGAGTAGCTCCTGTAGTAGATCAACGAACGAACTGTTTCACTTTATATATACGGGTGTTTCCTGATCTGTCGCCGTATGCGTCTAACCTCTGACTTTCCAATGAGTTTTTCAAGTCGTTTTTTCAAACCGAAACAGACTGGGCACATTCCTTTGTTTTTTGAAACGAAAAAGCGCCCTGCCGCCAGTTCATACAAATGAGCAGCATCGTATGCTCCAAAAGAAATGCGTCGTTCTTTTGCCATACTATCCTTCCCAATTCATCCACTCTGCCCTGGTAATACCCGCTTGGCGAAGCAGACGTATGAGTAAGTCCTGACTTATTTCACCATCGTGAGGATTCGGCACGGTAAGAGTGACTGTTTCTTTGACCATATAGGGATGCTTGCCCTCTTGGTGTGGGCCGGCGCAACCGAACTTCTTCATGCGAGCGATGAACACACGCAGAGAAATTGGCCCCAACTTAGGCATAGACCTTTTGCGGTTTTGCCCTGGCGGGTGCCTTAAAATGCGGCACGGCGAGTCGGTTACGCAGACGGAAAATGAGCCACCCCTCCAATGCAGAAAGCAAGTTGGTTCGACATTCTTCAAGCGTCCGTCCAGTCGCCCATACTCCGCGAAGTGCTTTGATTTCTGCGTAAAAATGCTTTCCATCATCTATCATTTCATACCGCGCTTGAGCAAGGAATGTGTCTATAAAATTTTGAATCATACTGGTAAGCATAGCATAAATTCAGAAAAATGCACACGGCAACCGACTGATTAAATAAATCCGTGTGTAGACAAAATTTTCCTCTCCAACTTCCTCGCATTCCCGTGGCGCAAAAGTCCAAGATATGATTCTACTGTCTCGGGTTTGCCGTTTTTCTCGCTGATAGTTCGAAACATTCTTTGCTTCGTCGCCGTTCGTAGCACACGGTGATCAGGGAAATGTACCCAACCGAGAAAATCGACGCCAGAAGCGAGTGTCTGAATACTCACCTTGTTTGGATGTAGCGAAAGGAAGAGGCGCTGTGAAAGAAACTCTCGTATTGTTGGCAAAAGTTGGAGTAATGCTTTTTTGTCTTGGTTCATAAAGACGAAATCGTCTGCATAACGAACATAGTATCTTGCCTTGAGTTCGCGTTTCACAAATTGGTCAAATTCATTCATGTAGATATTTACCAGAAGCTGGGACGTGAGGTTGCCGAGCGGAAGACCCTTGCCTGGCGCAGTGCTCTTGAAACTTCGTACCACACGTTCGAGAAGCCACAGAATATTGCCATCGGGAATGCGCTTTGCTAAAATTGCCAACAGAATATCCTGATCAACCGATGCAAAGAACTTTTTGATATCGCATTTGAGCACCCAGAGTGTTCTGGTGTTGTTTTTACTTGCTTTCCAAGCAAAGGCGTGAAAACGGGCAATCGCCTTATGTGTTCCCTTCCCCACTCGACAAGAGTACGAATCAGCGATAAACGTGCGGTCGAAAAACGGAGCGAGCACTCGATGTATTGCATGGTGGAGCAAGCGATCGCGCACACTCGCCTTGTGAATATTCCGCGGCTTTGGGTCGGAAATATTGAAAGCACGATACCCGCCATGGAGGTATGTCTTGTTCTCCAGTTCCGTGTGCAGTAGCGCGATGTTGTCGGCAAGCCGATATTGAAACATCTGCACATCATGCTTGTTTCTTTTTCCCCTCAAAAATTCTCTCCACGCCAGAAGCAAATTTTCGGAAGAAATGATATCATCGTAGGTATGAGTGAGCCGCTTCCGATACATGTAGCAAATTCTACCCCCCCCCCCCGTTGCTTCGCAACAAAGATTAATACCCGTCGTACTGAAGTTGAAAGAGGCTTACGGAATTTGGCAAGGATATCTCGCCCATTTCCCCAAAGCAAACCGTTTCACGCTTGGTTCAAAAATTGACGACGTATTCCTTGCCGCGATCGAGTACTGTTTCCTTGCAAGTTATGCAGCGGTTGCTGAAAAACAACCCTTGCTTGATCGGGCGATTTCCCGTACCGACCTCATTAAACTCTTGCTTCAACTCGCGTGGGACATACGAGCGCTCGACAACAAAAAATATGCCCATCTTTCAGAACATTTAACTGAAATCGGAAGAATGTTGGGCGGCTGGAAACGCCAACTGATAAATAAAACTCCCACGAATATCTCGCGGGAGAAACAGAAAGAGTAGCGAACGGCCAGGAACCGATAGTTGCCGTTCCAGTCGTTGCCCCACCAATTGAGGTTGAGGTTCCGCTTCGTGTCGTTCCTGTAGAGGTACGGCACGTTCCGGTTGTCATCAACGTGCGCGGAGGAACCTTGTATGAAATGCCGTCCAAGCCACCACCCTTAGAATATTCGCTGGGCTGAATCGTATACGCAATCTTGCTATATTGCTTGGCACTCCATACCAACTTGTCTCTATTTTTTGAGAGCCCCTCGGGCGTACACTTTGAAAAGCCGTGGCCGTTCAAACTCCCACCCCCGAGGTTGCGGGCAAATTATCTCAAGCCGTAACCGAAGATTTTTCATTAGCCACATTCATTGTATCAAAAGAAAATCCCGCGTAGCAGTGTGCGTGCATGCGCGGGACAAGGGTCCAAGATACCAAGGGTCAGAGTGCCTAACCGACCCAAGTATCAAGAGACGTAAGTGCTATTTGTTGCGAACGGCCAGGAACCGAAAGCTGCCGTACCAGCCGCCGCCCCACCAACCGAGGTTGAGGCCCCGCTCCGCGTCGTGCCTGCAGAGGTACGGCACGTACCGGTCGTCACCAACGCGCGCGGAGGAACCGAGGGCAACGATGAGGAACTTCCGCTGAAGATCAGAATACTTCGCTCCGAAAGCGAGCAGTTCTTCGATGGTTGCAGGCCGAAGACCGCGTTTCGCCAGATCCTTCACCGCATCTTCCGATGAGATGTTGTAGCCGAAGTGAATCAGTTCGACCGTACGCTCCACCTTGCCGATGCCCTTTACTGGGAATCGTTCTTCGGTGATGTCGCTGTTCGTCCAGTCGTACCGACCTTGGGTAATCATCTCGGCAAAGGACATGCCGTAATCGAGGGAGATGATGAGGTCTTCGGACGCGACGTTAACGATACTTGCACCACACGGAACGATCGCTGCGCGACCTTCGAGTACGTCGAGCACTTGACCGAAAAGACCGCGACGCTCGGTAAGCGCTTTGACTTTTTCATTCGTCCACTCGGAACCATCGCTTCCCTTCTCGCGGCGAAGCGCCGCCTTTACTTCTCCTGCTTGATCAACATCGAGCTTGAGTTCGCTCATCGTTGTCTCCTTCAATTGCGACAGTGTGCTTTCGCACGAGGTCGCATGCCAGCGGGCCTTACCGAAAACTCGGGTTTGCCATAGCAGAAAATACTCTCGGGGCGAAAGGGCTTTCTGCTATGGCAAACGCCGCAACTTGAACTTAAAAATTGGGGTCAATGAACTGTGCGAAGTTTACCATGTTAGGCACCGCATGTCAAACCGAGTTGGCTTTGGTGTTTCTTCCTGCCAACTATACACTGATGGCTGATGACCATCTTGGCCATTGATCCGGGATTCGGGCGCTGTGGAGTTGCGGTTCTTCTGGGCGGCGGCTCCGCGGCGACCCTGCTCTATTCTTCATGTATCGAAACAGCACCAAAGAGCAAATTCTCCGAACGCCTGCTCACCGTCGGAAATGAGGTACTCCGGCTCATCGGCGAACATTCACCCGATACCATTGCCATCGAAGAACTCTACTTCACCAACAATGCGAAAACGGCACTCCACGTTGCCGAGGTGCGCGGCATGCTCATGTATCTCGCAGCGGCAAAAGACATACCGCTCGTGGAGTTCAATCCGCAAGCAGTGAAGATCGCCACCACCGGATATGGGCGCGCAACAAAAGAACAGGTCATCAAAATGACGGAAAAACTCGTCGCTCTTCCCAAAAAAAAGATGCTCGATGACGAATACGATGCGATTGCGATCGGACTCACGGCACTTGCACAAGCCAGAAATCCCCAAAATACGAGGTCGGGAAATACAAGGTCGAACCCACTCGTGTCCCGTTAAAAACAAAACAACGACAACGTATTT
>MHLS01000054.1:447-5400 GCA_001819095.1 Candidatus Lloydbacteria bacterium RIFCSPLOWO2_02_FULL_54_12 | reverse complement strand
GTAGATGCCAAGATCTACTCTCTCATCCCACACGTTTCTGGTCTATTCCCCCGAGCGCTTGGCATCGAAGTCGTCATGATGACGGGTGATCACCAAACAGTCGCCGATGTAGTCGCAAAGGATCTCGGCATCGAACGTGTCTTTGCTCAAGTGCTTCCCGAGCACAAGACCGACCATGTGAAGAAGCTACAACAGGAGGGAAAGTTTGTTGGGATGGTGGGCGACGGCATCAACGATGCTCCGGCTCTTGCTCAGGCCGATATCGGCATCGCCATCGGTGCGGGAACCGATGTCGCCATTGAAACAGGCGACATCGTACTCATGAAGTCCGATCCGGTCGATATCCTCAGTGCCATCATCCTCAGCAAAGCAACGGTTCGTAAGATGAAGCAGAACTTATTCTGGGCTGCAATTTATAACGTACTCGCCATTCCTGTGGCAGCTGGTGTGTTCTATCCGTCCTTCGGTCTTTCCCTCCGTCCTGAAGTAGCGGCACTCCTCATGTCCGTTTCTTCAATCATCGTCGCGACGAATGCGGTGCTCCTCAAACGCGTAGAGCGCACACTAACCTGATATGCTCTCATACCCCCTTCAAACTGCTGCCGATGTCATCCGAGTACTCGGAAGCAATACCGATGGATTATCGGAAGCGGCGCGCCTGCTATTGCCGCTCTGATGAAGAAGGACTACAGTGAACTGACTATGATGAACTACGGAAATTTCGGATGGGGCGGCGGGATGATGATTTTCGGGTGGATCATACCGGTCCTCATTACCGTTTTGCTTGTCCTCGCGATTGCAGCCCTCTGGAAGTACATCAGTAAAAAGTGAGCTGACTCACGGCTACATGAGACGGTTTTTCTTCTCTCGTACGTCTACTCAGATGATGATAGATTTCAAAAGCATGACATTCGCGACGGAAGAGAATGTCTGTTAAATCCCCCCTCACCATGACAACGCCAAAGCCCATTCCGGTAAATAAACCCAAGCAGAGCTTCATGGATATGCTCCTCGACCCGATGTTGAAGGTGACACGCGAAGTGCTCCTGCCCGATACGATGATTCGTTATGGGATAAAGGGGCTGAAGAAATTACGGAAGAAAAAATAATCGCATGGCGGTGTAAGGAAGGTACAATATGCCCATGCATCATTCCCCCCCTCATTCCATTGCGGAATCCCGCCTCCTCTCCTTTGCAAAAACACCGGAGAAACCACAGGAATCCGCAGAGTCGCCTGCCGACTATGAAATTCTCGCCAAGCCGAGCTATTCGGCTCTGAAATTCCGCTTGAATACCGGACAGGAGATCCACGCTGAAAGCGGAGCGATCCTTGCCGCGGGAGGTAGTCCGGAAATCCGGGGAACAATGAAAGGAGGCGTGCTCGGCGCACTCAAGCGCAGCATTCTCACGAGTGAGTCGTTTTTCGTGACGACGATCAAAGCTAGGGAAGATGGCACCGAACTCTATCTCGCGCCGCGCGCAGTGGGAGATGTCGAGTGCATTCCGCTTACGGGCGAGGACTACATCGTTCAGGGAGGATCATTCCTCGCTTCCGAACCGGGCATTACAACCGATACGCATTTCTCCGGCTGGAAAGGATTTGTCTCCGGCGAGGGTATTTTTATGATCCGGGCTTCGGGAAGCGGCAACATGTTCGTTTCAAGCTTCGGAGGAATTCTCAAAAAGGATCTGAAAGCGGGGGAAAAGTTCGTCGTCGATAACGGTCATATCGTCGCCTTTCCCGCATCGATGCCCTACGCCATCGAACGCATGGGCGAAGGACTCACCGGCATGGTGACCACGGGCGAAGGTCTCGCCTGCGCCTTCACCGGTCCCGGGACGATCTATCTGCAATCCAGAAACCTCCGGACATTCGCCGAGCAATTAAATCCGTTCCTGCGAGCGCCGGAGCGCGGGCAGGGAGCGAGTAATATTTTGGGACAGGTGTTTGGGGGATAGAGAAAAGGAAAGAGGTATTTCTTTTTCTCTTTGCAACGCGCTCTTCTTCATGAATTGTGCATACAACACCAATTGTCCATACTGGCAGCATGGTCAAAAATACATGTCTTCCGCCCGTTGATCTGCTCACATCACCCCGCTGCCGGGCGGAAGATCTTGGTCTACCGATGCCAGACTCTCCGCACGCGGTCTCGGCATGCCTTCCGCTATGGACGCACAATATCGGCTATGAAGAAGATGACCCAGAAATCAAAGATCGCATGCGTGCCGCGTACCCTCGGTTCTGTTTGCATCCCTCTGTGCAAGAACTGTGTGATCGCACATTCGCTCAGACCAAATCGACAGGGCTCTTGTTTCCATCGCGCAAGGTTGCGGAGCGAGCCATCGAGTACGTGCAATGGCGATGTGGCTCCGGCGCTGCACTGGTTGCATTGGATGGACAACCGATTTTCGGAGTGCGTGTTGACCCGTCCTCACTCGGAACATTGCGTGAATACTGGCAACACGCTGGCGAAATAGTGTCGTCGCGCACAGCGCAGCAGATTCTTTCGGGACAACCGGTCACTTACGCGTGGAGGCAGCATCATGAATCAATCCAACGTCGAGTGGCGCAGCTGCAAAGTACGACTCCTGAAAACGTCTGGCTGCATCCGTCTGGTATGGCAGCTATAGCTGCGGTATGGCAGGCAATCCCTCAATTGGACCCCGATCTCCCGACCGTGCAATTTGGTTTACCCTATGTCGACACCCTGAAAATCCAGCAAAGATTCCCTTCTACACACTGCCGATTCTTCCCCATCGGTTCATTAGCCGATATCACAATCCTGCAATCAGAGTTACAAACGACACCGATCAGCGCCGTGTTCTGCGAGATGCCGGGAAACCCGCTCCTGCACTGTCCCGATCTGCGAGCGCTGCGACAATTGGCTGATCAATACGGATTCCTGCTGGTCGTGGACGATACGCTGGCCGCATGCATCAACCTAAATGTACTGCACATGGCGGATATTGTCGTGACCAGCCTGACAAAATATTTCAGCGGTTATGGAGATGTGATGGCTGGCAGTGTGACTCTGAATCCGCGCAGCGCGCGCTTTGCGCAATTGCATAGCGTGTTGAGCGATGATGCAGAACAACTTCTGGAAGACAGCGACGCGAAAGTGCTTGAAGAAAATTCTCGTGATGTCGTAAAGCGGATCTCTGCGATCAATCGTAATGCCGCATGGATCGCACAACAATTGTCCCGTCATCCGACCGTCGACCGCATCTGGCATCCGTCACTGGAGCGAAACGAGAATTATGAAACCCTGCGCAGACCAAACGGCGGATACGGTGGGTTGCTCTCAGTCTTGCTGAAAGATCCGCAACGAACGACACCACATGTGTTCGATGCCTTGTGTGTGTGCAAGGGGCCGAATCTGGGAACCGTCTTCACGCTCTGTTGCCCGTACACCATCCTGGCGCATTACCACGAACTGGAATTTGCAGAACGTTGCGGGGTCTCCCGCTGGCTACTCAGGATCAGCATTGGCACGGAACCTGCTGCAGAGCTCTGGGATCGTTTCGAGCAGGCATTGCTCAGCGCGTCCGATACAGTGTAGACCGCACCGTCGTCACCGGTAGATCCACCCACTGCAACAGCGTGGAGCCATCATGCCATTGAATCGTTCCAAGATTGCTCCTGTCGGAAAGACCCGTGAGACGCACCTGCAGGGTGCTGCCGCCTTCCACGATCTGCGGATCGGTGACGCGCGCACGGAGAGCAAGTCCGATGTTGCCTCCCGAGTCGATGATCGAGGAGATGTGTTGATGGATATCACTGCACGTCACCATGATCTCGATCGTCGGCTGGTTTGCCGTGCAGGATGCGATGACGCTCTGGTCAAGTGTGTTGAAGAGGACGAAGGAATCTGTATCTACTTCGACATTGCTCGCCGTGACCGTGAAGACGAGCGTCCGGAGCTCCACATCGTTCAAGCCGTTTTTACTATTGCGGTTTTGTAGAGCAAAGAAACGGAAGCTACCGATGGTGGACGTCCCCGATGGGACGGGAGAATCGTCGCTATCGCTGGAGTCATTGATAATAGAAGAGATCTTGCTGAGGACGATATCGTGCGTGGAGCCAGTGATAGTAGCATTGACACCGGGAGAGGCTATGCCGACGAAAATCTCTCCTTCAGCCGTAGAATCGCCGTCATTTTGTGCAAGATCCACGCCAGAGAGTTCTCCGCGAGCGTTCGCAGCGTGTGCCGTGCCAATGCTCGCCGTGAGCGTCAGTGCTATAGTTTCGCCGCTCACCGCGCCCTCAGTATCCGACTTCAACACTGCCTTTACGAGCACCCGCTTTTCCACATCCATTGTAATGAGGAAATCGGTATTTGTGCAGAAGTGCCCCGTAGTAAGAACGGCGCACTGCAAACCTCGGGCTGTGGCAAAAGGCGTAGAAGCCCCCACTTCATACAACTCAAGGCGTTCGGCATTCGCCGTCACCCCGCCGATATCGAGGCTGCGTACGCGGATGTCTTCGCCCGTCGCATAGAAGGAAAGCCGCAGCAGCGTATCGCTCCGCTCGCCCGCGAGCGCCTGGTGACTGCCAACCGGAACGCTGTCTCTGGTGACGAAGAGATTTCCCACGGTTCGCACGGTAACAATGCGTAGAGCCGCCGTGATCACACGAATCCAACAGAGCGATTGGTCGCATTCCTCCGCATTGAGGACGATGCCGGAAAGATCCTCTTCATCTTCGTCTCCAACTGCGGCAATAAATCCTGGGTCGTCGGTAGCAAAGGAAAGTCCAATCTGATCACTCGAAACATTCGGCGAGAGATCGGCAACAATTTCGAAATGCGTCGCAATCCCCTGTTGAATGTGCACTTGGAAATTCGGGAATGCGAGACGCGTACTCTGTGCGGATGCCGTCGCGACCACCTGCTCGACGGTACCGTCCTTGTCGAGATCGGCCATGAGACGGTAATTTGTCGCGGCGGTTGCGCT
>MHLS01000054.1:0-412 GCA_001819095.1 Candidatus Lloydbacteria bacterium RIFCSPLOWO2_02_FULL_54_12 | reverse complement strand
CCGTGACATCCGTGATCCACGTGTCCTGCCGAGAGGCCACGGCATCGAATGCCATGAGGGTGATATTTTTGCTTCCGGCTGCATGCGTGACAGACCCGAGATCGCGCTGCTCGATCCTGAGCGCCGCATGACGGATGGGTTGCCCTACGATCACACAGATACTCGAGCACCCGTCACCGTCCTCCGTATTGCCGTCATCGCACTGTTCGCCGGATTCCAGTACTCCGTTGCCGCATTCGGAAGATGCTCCAGAGCTCCTGCTCGACGAACGGGAACTGCGCGCGGAGGAGACCGGCGACAGAGGTGGAGAACCCACATACGCAATCGGTTCGCCGAAGCGGACGATGAGGTACGCCATTTCACTGCGGGTCAGCAAATGACCAGGATTGAACGGGAAGTAATCAAAGAGCCC
>MHLS01000053.1:14883-23607 GCA_001819095.1 Candidatus Lloydbacteria bacterium RIFCSPLOWO2_02_FULL_54_12 | reverse complement strand
AGACTACTTGTTTCAGTGTTGAAATAAAATTCGTGTACACGATGAGAATCTCGTCGTACGTTCCATCCATGTAAAGGGACTTGATCTCCTCGGCAAGCGGCCGCACCGTGTCGAATGAAACCTGATCGCTCCATCGTTCGAAATTATTAACAATCGTCCAGCCGCGCTTTGCAAAATGTTCGTATCCGCGCTTTCCAATGGCAATAAGGGCCGTGTTCTCTTTCGTCAGCCCCTTCTCTTCTATGAAACGGTAAGCACCCTTCAAGAGCGCGGCACCGTAACTGCCCGCAAGGCCCTTGTCGGCGGAAACGAGTACGATCAGCGTTTTCTCCACTTTCCGCGCTTTCGTGAGCGGATGGTTGGCCGCCTCGATCGAGCCGGAAATACTCCGGAGGATCTTGAGCGCGGAAAGCGCGTAAGGACGGATGCCAATGGCGTTCTGTTGGGATTTGCGCATCTTCACAGCCGAAACCGCCTCCATGGCTTTCGTTACCTGCCGAGTCTTGTCTATAGATTTTATCTTGTTTTTAACAGATTTTAACGACATATTGACACAAAATGAAGTGTTGCTATAATGGACATGTTACAACCAACGGGAAAGATTACCCTATGAGGTTCCGTCCTCATGGGGCCTTTCTTTTTTATGGTAAGAAAGCAACGTTTGCAGATCGTTCATGAATCGGAGAGAGGGGCGAAAAATAGCAAACTTCAGCAAAGCAGAAAATTTAAATCGGTTGGGAATCAGAATGCAAAGTAGTTTCTTTTGCTCAAGAAGATACTTTGCGAGACAGTGAAAATCCCCGTCCCCCGTCACAATAACCGCCTTGTCGTAATGAGGAAACTCAATCATTGTATGGAGTACCAATTCAGCATCGCAATTTCCTTTGGTCGTTCCATCTTTATATTTTAGTGTCGGCCTAAAGATGCAGATAAAACCTGCTTCTTGTAATGATTTATAGAGGTTTTCTTGACCGTCAATAAAGCCGATAAAAATATACGCTTTGCTGACTCCGTGTTTATCGCGCAAATAAGTGCGAAATCGTCTCCAGTCTAAATTCCACCCCTGCGCCCGGATAGCCATATTAAGATTCTGGCTGTCAATAAACGCGTAATTGTTTGCTTTGAGTTTCATGGGGTTTTGGCGGACTTGAGGGACATTGCGAGAGGGCATTAACGGATGAGGTTCGACACGTAAAACAATGTGATGCCGCCTAAAACGACTAGCGTGAGGTTCACATAAAGTGCCCATTTTTTATCCTTGAGTGCGAAGAAGTATGTTAGCGCGAGTGTGATCATAAAAAGCGGTGCATAAGCGAGAAATTCATCGGTTAAAGTTCCCAGCGGCCCACATCCTTTTTGAACATTTAGGCAGGGATAGTCCGCAAGAGCACTCAAATTCAGTACTTTGAGCAACAATGCCCCTGTCATAATAACGAGGTATAAATTCACCAAGGTGAGCAAGGTGATCTTGATCGCATGTTTCCATTTCGGATTTAAATTCATGTTCATGTTGTAAATTACGTATTTACTGGTTGCTCTTGGGTCCAATTACTTTAACGACCGAGCCGCGTTAATATCCTCTCCACAACACATAAGGTAGCTCCGGGCCTTTGGTTACTCAGATTCCATACTTTATCCACAATACAAAAGGCAAATCCAAGCCTCTCCAAATAAAGAAGAGTGTGTCAGAAAAAAGCAAGTAACCGAGGAGAACAACTGTCACTAAATTGATATAAAATCCCCATTTCCTATTTAAGAGTACAAAAAAGTACGTTGCAACGAGAGCGAATGCGAATAAGGCAAGAAGCATAATCGCCTCGAAATTTATTGATTCTTCCATTGCACTCCCGCAACCAATTCCCTCGGGGCCGGACATTGCCGCACAAGTTCGCATATGCATAACAGGAGTTGTTGCGGCAATGTACAAAGATATTCCTATTATAAAAATTAAAAAAATATTAATTGTAAGAATTATCACTTTCAATACATTTCCTATTTTTGAATTCAATTCCATATCATTGTGGTTTTTGGACTTTTAAAAAAGCGAGAATCCGGGATAAATAAAATACGGCAAGAAACCATTCACAAATAGTACCAACGCCAATCCAATCAATAACAAATTCACATAGAGTATGGATTTTTTGCCTCTCAATGCAAATATAAATGTGGTAGCAACCGCAAGAAAGAGCAGGGTGAGAATGAGCACGTTTAAGTAGTCAACCCCAACATCGCAACTGCCTGGTGGCCAAGGATCCGTGGGGCCAAATAAACAAAATTCGCCGGCAGGCGACGCTTTGTGTTGCCACAACAATGTCGTGGCCACCATCGCAATCGCATTGACGAACGTAAGTAATGTGACTTTAGTTTTTTTCATGTTTTATTTTCCGAACAACTCCGGATTCGCTTTCTTGAGCGCAGTCGCGGCGGATTTGAGGAGTACTTGCGTTTCTTCAGAAAGATCGCAGGTTTTGGCGATTCCCGTGAGTGCTTCGGGATATTGTGATTCGAGTAGCGCGAAGAACTTTGCTTCAAGCTCTGCGACGCGGGACTTGTTGGCGTCGTTGAAGAGGTCCGCGCCGGCGACGTAAATCATGGCCACTTGTTTCTCGAACGGGAGCGGCACGTGCTTGTCCTGTTTTAACACTTCCACCATGAGTTTCCCTTTCTCGATGCGCTTCTTCGTATCGTCGTCGAGGTCGGAAGAGAACTGCACGAATGCTTCAAGTTCGCGGAACTGCGCGAGTTCGAGGCGGAGTTTGCCGGCCACTTTCTTCATCGCCTTCGTCTGCGCCGAAGAGCCGACGCGCGAGACCGAAATGCCGACATTGATACCAGGGCGAATGCCTTTATTGAAGAGGTCGGACTCGAGATAGATCTGTCCGTCGGTAATCGAAATGACGTTGGTCGGAATGTACGCCGACACATCGCCTTCCTGCGTTTCGATGATGGGAAGTGCTGTGAGCGACCCGCCGCCCATTTTGTCGGAGAGACGCGCTGCGCGCTCGAGCAAGCGGGAGTGGAGATAGAAAATGTCTCCGGGGTACGCCTCGCGACCCGGCGGACGGCGCATGAGAAGCGACATCTGGCGATATGCAATAGCGTGCTTAGAAAGATCGTCGTAGATGACGAGTGCGTCCTTCCCTTGATCCATGAAGTATTCCCCGATTGCGGCACCGGCAAATGGTGCAAGGAACTGGAGGGCCGCCGGAGCGGAGACGGACGCGGAGACCACGATCGTGTACTCCATCGCGCCCTTATCCTTCAACTGCTTCACGATGCGCGCGACCTTGGAATCTTTCTGCCCGATGGCGACATAGATGCATATCGGGCGGCTCTCTTTCGCTTCATTCAACTGATTCAATATCGTATCGATCGCGATCACTGTCTTTCCCGTCTGGCGGTCGCCGATGATAAGCTCGCGCTGTCCGCGGCCGATGGGGATCATGCCGTCGATCGCCTTGATACCAGTGTGAAGCGGGGTCGAAACGGACTTGCGCTCAATCACGCCATAGGCCTTGCGCTCAATCGGATTGCGCTTTTCGGTCTTTATGGGGAGCCCGCCGTCCTGCGCCACACCCAAGGGGTCGATCACACGGCCGATCAGTTCTTTCCCGACCGGAATAGAAAGGATGTTTCCCGTCGCCTTCACCGTCATCCCCTCGCGCACTTTTTGCGCGTCACCCAAAATAACGACTTTGGCGGTATCTTCTTCAAGGTTGAGCGCCATACCCAAAAGTTCCCCGCCGTCTTCTAGCGCATCGGCAAGCGGCTTACCTTCGCTCGTGTCGAAAGAGACCATTTCCGCCATCATGACGTCGTCGAGACCTTCGACTTCGGCGATGCCGTCCCCAGCCGAGACCACGGTGCCCACCTTCTCCGAGTGCGCTTTGGGTGCAAACGCGACGATCTGTTTCTTCAGTTTTTCTACGATGTGTTCCATGGGGTTAGTTACTAGTTGTCAGTTGCTAGTTTCTAGGTACAAGTCAGCCGCATTTACTAGCGACTGGCAACTAGTGACTAGCCACTGACTAACGATTGATAAAGGTCCATAAGGGCGCGTTTGTGACTTGTGTCGACCTTCTCACGGCTCGTACGCACAACGACGCCGCCGACGAGCGTATCATCCGTCTTCCCCAAGACTTTCTTGTGCTTTGCCGAGAGCGCGTGCTTGAAAGGCTCGTTCTTGAGGAGCGCACCAACCTCCGACTGCGAAAGTTCTTTCGTGGAGAAGACTTCGATGGTCTCTTTCTTCGCTTCGCGGCGCATAATCCGCTCAAGGGAGCGTACAATTTGCAACAAAAGGTGTTTGTGGCCATTCGCCGCCACCGTGGCGACGAATTGTTTCACCAGTGTCTCTTCTCCGATCTTTCCGGAGAGCGCAAGGTCGTGAAATGCCTGTGCATAGTATGAAGCGCGCATATTTTTGGTATCTGCCGAGGTACAAGGTCCGACCTTAAGAATCAATCCCCAAGGTCGGACCTTGTACCCGCAATATTCACTAATGACTCCCTCGTAATATCTTCTCCGTCGCAAGCACTGCCATCCTTGCGATCTCCTTTTCACTTTCCCGAAGGATGTGCTCGCGCTCCGCATCCGCTTTCACACGCGCTTCGACGATAAGACTCATGCTCTTCTCCTGCGCACCGCGGAGCGTCGCCTTTTCGGCCTCCGTCGCCTGCTTTCTTATCCCGTCCGCGATCTTCCCGCCCTCCTCTCGCGCCGTGGCAAGAATGGCGTCTTTCTCCTTCAGCACCTTCTCCTTCTCATGTCCCGCCTCCTCGGCGTCCTTCAAACCCTTTTCGATCACTTGCTGGCGTTTGTCGATGAGCGCAAAGAGCGGCTTGTAGAGGAATTTATAGAGGATGAGCAGGAGTAAACCAAAATTCAACCCCTGTATGAGGAGTAATTTCCAATTCACGCCGAATGCGAGCAGTGCGTCCATAAAACTAGTTTCAAGTCCTAAGTCTCAAGTGAACTCCTTTCCTGCTTGTGACTTGCTACTTGTAACTTGCTACTTAATAAGTGCGCCGTTGGCCACTAAGACCGCGAACACCAGAGCCAAAATTGCCAAGGCTTCGGTGAACGCGATGCCGATGAACATCGTCGTCATGATCTTGCCTTGTGCGTCCGGATTCCTTCCGATCGCCTCAAGCGCATGCCCGACCAACACACCGATACCGACGCCCGGACCGATGACACCGAGGCCTGCGGCAAGAGCCATACCTAACGTTTTTGCAGATTCGAGTTCCATAAGGTGTTTATTAATTACTCATAATTGACAACTGGTAGCATCCAAGGTCGGACCTTAAGAATCAACCCCCAAGGTCGGACCTTGGATGCAAAGACTCTCCATACTAATGTGCCGCCTCGGTTACTGCAAGTTTGATGAAAAAGAGGGTAAGCATCGCAAAGATCGCCGCCTGAATGAAGCCGACAAAGACTTCGAATGCCATGAATGGTACGGGAATGACGTAGGGCACGAAGAAGAGCATGACGGCAATAAGTACTTCACCCGCAAAGATGTTACCGAAGAGACGGAAGGAAAATGAGATGAGACGGATGAATTCGGAAACGAGCTCGATCAGACCCACAAGGAGCGCAAGCAACCCCGAACTGGCACCGTGCCGAAATGCTCCGAACGGAAAAAACCTGTTCATGTAACGGAAGAAGCCGAAGCGGCGCATGCCGACCGCCTCAATCACGACGAATGCGATGATCGCGAGCGCGAGCGGCATATTAAGGTCGGTCGCGAGCGAACGCAAAAGCGGAAGAAATTCGCCGTGTCCGTCGTCGACTTCCCCGCCGTGAGTCTCGGCATAGAACCCGACGGAGCCGACGCCGGGAACGAATTCGAGCCAATTTGCGGCCAGAATGAAAAGGAAGATCGTCATCAGGAACGGGAAGAACTTCCGCGCAAGATCCTTCGACTCCAGCACTTCCTCAACATACCCATAGGCGCCCCCGACAAGAATCTCGAGAAAGACCTGCGCCTTCCCCGGCAAAAGCGCAAGGCGGGTGCGCATAATGACCGCAACAAGTACAAGGAGGGTGAGGACGACCCAACTCATGATGAGGGTGTTCGTAATGGGAACGCCCGCCCATTCTCCCAAGCGTTCCGCGACGATACTGGCGTGGATAGAATCCATAAGTTGCTTGAGGTTAACATGTAGTGAAGAAGGAAATCAAGCGTGTCTTTACAAAACGTGATTATCGTGTTATCACATGAAACAGCGTTCCGCGTTCAAGCACCGGGAGAACATCATGAGCCTCGTGTTATCGGAAGAAGACCGGCGGACAATCCGCATGTTCTCCGAAAAAAAGGTCCGCGTACTGCGAAAGGTGCGGCCGCAATTGGTCGACGAAACGAACGGCGCCATTCTGGTGACCTGCGCAGACGGAGACCAGATGGAGAATGTGTTCTTGTACCATCGAAAGATCTGCCTGCATCACCGCGAAGAGCACCGTCCCCACTTGCTTTCGCTTAACGGCGGCGCAAAACTGATCGCGTCCGATTCCCCGCTTCGACACGGCGACGAAGACACGGTCCTTCTCGGGCACCTCAAAGACGCACGTCGGATGAAGGGCATCGAGACAATCGTCCTCTACGCGCACGCACCGTGCGGTGCCGCATACGCGCACAAGCTTTCCTTCTATCGCGTACTCGAACTCCTTTTTGCGGGTCGGGAGCGCGTTGAGCGGGAAATGCCCGGCGTGAAAGTCACCTGTTTCTGCCATGTCGACTACGGCAACGGCAAGAAGCACACCTACTTCGCAAGTCGTACCTCGTGGCTTCTCTGGAGAGCCGCCCCGACAAAACCCGTCCGACGCGCAGGCATCGACTACTCCCCCACCCGCTGACACGGGTGGTTTTTCTTTGCCGCACACACGGTCGGCCGCTTGACCTTGCGGGTGAAGTGCATAGTCTAAGGAGTAGAGGAACTTCGTTCGCGCAAAGGGAGGCTCCGTGCCCCTGCTTCGACTCATCTGTTGCGTTCTTGCTCTTGCGCCGACGCTTTTTGTTTCGGGGTGTAGCACCACGAGCATCATCGGGCAGATCGAGACTCCGCCGGAACTCTCGACAAAGATATTGCCGATTCGCACGCTCAAAGTACTCGTCGCCTACGATGACCCGAGCGATCTTGACGGCATAAGAAAAGTACTCGATGAAGCATCGACCATCCTGAAGAAGCAGATCGGTGTCGAACTGGAGACCCTGCCTGCCCCCGTCGTCGTCACATGGGGCAAGCGCGGCTACAATCCGATGCTCGGCCATCTTGAGCTTGTGACCAAACATCGTGAGCCGAAATTCGATATTGCAATCGGATTCGCACGACGGTCGAACACGGACCTGCATTGTATCGACGGTTCATGGGCGGCCGTCATTGAGAACGGATACCGGCGATTCATCGTCTCGCAAGAACTTCATCCGTGGTTCATCGCGCACGAGGTAGCCCACGCCTTTGTCTTTAGCCACACGCACTCACCGGAGGGGCTCTTGAAAGCGAGCGCGTCACTCATTCTCCCCGGTGTCTATGCGCTTGCCGTCGACGATTACCGACTTACGGCGGAAGATCTCGACGAGGCACTTCGGAACAAGTGGAGAAAATTCGGGGAACGCGTAACGGTCGTTTCGGACGGTCCTGTTCCGGAAAAATGTGCAAAGCAGTGAATCGCAACAAAAAGAAGGCTTCGGCCTTCTTTTTTCTTTCGTCAAAAAATGACGCTAATACCGATAATGCTCGGATTTATAGGGACCCTTCTTCGATACCGCAATATACTTCGCCTGCTCGTCGGTAAGCTCGGTCAATGTCGCTCCGAGTTTGGCGAGCTGTAGACGCGCCACCTTCTCGTCGAGGTGCTTGGGAAGGATATGGACGCCGAGAGGATACTTGGCGGTATTTCCGTAGAGTTCGATCTGCGCCAAGACCTGATTTGCGAAAGACGAACTCATGACATAACTAGGATGTCCCGTCGCGCAACTCAAATTCACCAAGCGTCCCTCCGCAAGGAGGATGATGCGCTTACCGTCGGGGAAAATGACATGATCCACCTGCGGCTTGATATTCTCCCACGTATACGCCTTGAGGCTCGCGACGTCGATCTCGTTGTCGAAATGGCCGATATTGCAGACGATGGCGTTTTGTTTCATCCGTTTCATGTGTTCGTGAGTGATGACCTTAGTGTTCCCCGTCGCCGTCACGAAGATATCCGCCTTCTCGGCGGCCTCATCCATCGTCACCACCCGGTATCCCTCCATCGCCGCCTGAAGTGCGCAAATGGGGTCGATCTCGCTCACCCACACCTGCGCCTGAAGACCGCGGAGCGCCTGTGCCGAGCCCTTTCCGACTTCGCCGAAACCGGCGACCACCGCCACCTTTCCTGCGATCATCACATCGGTCGCGCGCTTGATCCCGTCCACGAGCGATTCGCGGCAACCGTAAATGTTGTCAAACTTCGACTTCGTCACCGAGTCGTTGACATTGATAGCCGGGAATCGAAGGCTCCCGTCCTTTGCCATCTGATACAGGCGATGCACGCCCGTCGTTGTCTCTTCCGTCACCCCGCGGATCTCCTTCGCCGTCCGTGTATACCAACTCGGGTCCGTCGCAAGGCGTTTCTTCACTGCCGCATAGAGCGCCTCTTCTTCCTCGCCGGAAGGCTTTGCGAGAACAGCGGGGTCCTTTTCTGCTTTCATGCCGAGGTGCATAAGGAGCGTCGCGTCGC
>MHLS01000053.1:1348-14874 GCA_001819095.1 Candidatus Lloydbacteria bacterium RIFCSPLOWO2_02_FULL_54_12 | reverse complement strand
GACCCTTGCCGCCCTCGAACTCGAAGATGCGGTGCGTGAACTCCCAGTATTCGTCGAGTGACTCGCCCTTCCGCGCGAATACGGGAATACCCGTTTTTGCGATTGCGGCGGCGGCGTGATCCTGCGTGGAAAAAATATTACAAGATGCCCACCGTACTTCGGCACCCAACGCTTTCAAGGTCTCGATAAGCACAGCCGTCTGAATCGTCATGTGAAGCGAGCCGGCGATACGCGCGTCCTTGAGCGGTTGCGCCGTGGCATACTCCTCACGAATAGACATCAGCGCCGGCATTTCCGACTCTGCAATGGCGATCTCCTTCCTGCCCCAGTCGGCCAAGGAGCTGTCGGCTACGTTGTGGTGGAGAGAAGACTTATTCATAGAAAATCATGTGGGGCAACTGTTGAGTACTCATAATAACCCCTCCAGAGAGAAAAATGAAACGGCGGCGGCAATGCTGTACAGAAAGAAAAACGGCGCCTTGGGGGCGCTCATTTTTCTACTGGTCGGGATGCCGGGAATCGAACCCGGGTCTTGCGAACCCGAATCGCATATACTACCGCTGTACTACATCCCGAATACTAGTCACTAGCGACTAGTTACTAGTAGCTAGTTCTACATCAACACCTCCATCGCCTCCATGCCTCCGACATAGTTGTTCATGAACGTCGGTATCACGAACAAAAGTCCGATGACCGGAAGAACAACGATGACGATCGTGACCACCATCGTCCAGAAAAAATACTTTCTGGTCAATTCGGCGGAAACAAAGACCGCATCGACCTTTGCCTCGATCACCGCAAGTCGTTTAGCCAATTCATTATCCACCCGCCTATTTAAGCATTGTTCAGGAAAAAAGGAAATGTGGCAATTCAAATACAAGGTCGGACCTTAGGAATTAATTCTTCAAGGTCCGACCTTGTATTTGAAGGGCAAACGAGAGAGTGCGGGGTGGCCAAGGAAAATCACCCTTGATTTGACGAAGCCACCCTATATACTATCCGAAGAAAGTTCTCACGGGGGGGTCCTGTGAACACTGCCTCAAGGATCCAGGCGTTCGTCGGTTATTTTTCTCAAATGGTGGGCATTCACGTCGAAAATCGATGGGTGAACCTCCGCTTTCGCCTCGGGCTCGTCGACGAACGACAGCAAGTGCTCACGCATTATGTGCTCCTCAAGGCCGTACGGAAAGCAAACCTCCACCTCTTGCATTACGGTTTCAAGAAGGCGGAAGTGGACGCGCGTGAATTTGGCCTCCTGATAAAGCGGTGCAGAAAACACACCGTGCGCTATTTGAGACACTGTCGCGAGTACGATCCGAGAAACCGCCGCACATAACGGCGGTTTTTTAACGCGACAGAAACAGCAAAAAATGTGGAGTCCGAAAGTACGAGGTCCGACCTTAAAGCAGTTTCCCCAAGGTCGGACCTCGTACTTTGCGCGGTGTCGGAAACACAAAAATAAAACACACCGCGTGTCCTTACCCCGCGGCAAGCCGACGGGGTATTCGGCACGCGGTACCGGGGGTGTTTTTTTGGAAGAAGAATCGGCCGCCGCCGATGCTGACTTTAGTGTATCCCCGCGATAGAGTCGCGGGGTATTACACACCAATAAAAGGTCGGCGAATTTCAAGGGCAACCCTTTGAAAAATTCTTAAGGGTTGTCCTTAAGGACGACCTTGTACGTACCGTCAGGCGTCCTCGCCGAGTTTCTTTTTCACTTCTTCGAATTCGTTCTCGAGCTCCTTTAGTCGTTCGCGGCTCGCCTTGATGAGTTCCGCGCCCTCCTTCACCTTTTCGAGGCCTTTCTCGACGTCAATCTCTTTCTCAGCATCAAACCACGCGGTGATGGCGCGCAACTTCTTCATCGTCTCCGTCAGATTTATATTTGCTTTGGGCATCGTGTGAAATATAAGGTCGAACCTTGAGTATTGATTCCTAGGGTTCGACCTTGTATTTCTGGTCGGACCTTGGGTGCGTAATCGTCTGCGCTTCAATTGTACCATCCGAAAGGCGCGCCTCAAAATGCGTCCCCGCAGGAAGATCTTTTGCCGAGCGCACCACTTTGCCGCCCTTGGAAAGAATGCTGTAGCCGAGCCGGAGTTGTCGGAGCGGATTATGAAGTTGGAGCAAGCGCGATGATTCTCCGACCTCGCGCCCGGCATCAAGGAGTGCGCGATGGAAGTTCCCGACGAGATCTCCCGCCTCACGACGGAGCATTTCTCCCCTCTTGGTGAACCATCGTCCGAGGAGAAGAAGCGCCTCGGAAAATTCCCTCGACGCAACGGAAAAACGCATGGTGATCTCGGCGAATGCGGCGCGTACCACATCATTGAGCGTGCCGAGACGTTCTTTATTTGCCCAAAGTTCCCCTTGGTACAGCGCACTGATATCTTTAATGAAATACCGCATCGTATGCACTCCCTCATCCCATGAGCGGTTGAGCAGAACCGTCGCGGCGGTGGGTGTCGAGGGCGCGTGGTCGGCGACCAGTTGAGCGAGCGGCACGTCTTTGTCATGGCCAATGGCAACAATAGTAGGCCGGGGAAACTCCGCTATCGCGCGCACCACGCGCTCATTATTAAATGCCTGCAAACTCTCGAGCGACCCTCCTCCGCGAATGATAACGAGTGCGTCTATCTCCTCTTCCGAAAAATACTTGATCGCGGCAAGGATTTCTTTTACTGCCGCAGCACCCTCAACGCGTGCGTCGGTGAATCGCACCTTAAAACCAAATTTTCCCAGATTGTTGAGGAAGTCGTGTATCACCGCGCCTGTTTTTGAGGTGATGAGTCCGATACGTTCGGGATACTCGGATAAGGGCCGTTTTTTCTCGGGCGCGAATACCCCCTCTTCATCAAGTTTTTTCTTGAGCGCATCGTAGGCTTTTTTAAGCGCGCCCTCACCGACCAATTCGATAGTCTCTGCGCGAAAACTCAAACGCCCTGTCGGCTTGTAGACGTCGCTCCGCCCCTCGACCGCGACCGCCATGCCCGCCGCGACCTCGATACCTGCTGTTGCGTACTCTCTCTCCCACATGAATACCGACAGAGCACTTTCGTCTTCCGCATCTTTTAATCCGATATACACCGCGCTCCCTTGGAACTTAATGCTGGTCACTTCCCCCACCACGCGCGCACGAATACGATAAAGTTCGCGATTCACAATGTCGAGGTACGCGCTGACGGAAAAAGTTGTTTCTTCCGACGCCAAAGGTACGAGGTCCGGAAGTACAAGGTCCGACCTTGGGGAAACTGCTTTAAGGTCGGACCTTGTACTCTGACGACTAGTATCTGATAACTGATGACTAGCTCCCGCATGCTCATCCACCATCGCGAGAATGACCTTCCCGAATTCTCGATACTTTGCTTCTTTTATTCCCTTGATGGCAGTGAGCTCGTCTTTGGTGCGCGGAAGTGCCTTCACGATCTCATCGAGCGCGTTGTTCGGGAGAACACGAAAGAGTTCGACGCCGAGTTTCGCCGCTTCGGCATCTCGCCATGCATAAAGTGTCTGTCTTAGGTTGGCCACAAATTTGAATTCAAGGTCCGACCGCCTTTATAAGGGGAACCCTTGGGAAACGATTCTTAAGGGTTCCCCCTAGATTTCGGATCTTGAATTCCGTCTATTGTACCCCGCCCGTTCGAAAAAAAGAAAAAGCACCACGCGTGGCTCTGGCGTGGTGCCGTTCGATTCAGAGTACAATATGTTCGACTTCGACCCCGAATTGTTTGGAGATACGGCGCAGATCGAGTTCCTGCATACCGTCGGTGCGCAAAGCGCAAACGAGGAACTGTTCGACTTCGAGCGAATCGAGGCTTTCCAGGTGCTGACGTCCCAACGCGACTACCTCGTCGCGTGACAACGGACGCTTCATCATCTCCGCAAGCCGCATGGCCTCAAGAAACATGCCGCACTCGACGAGGCGAGCACGAAACGCTTCGCGCGCCTCGGGCGTTGCAAGCATGACGATGCTGAAACCCTGCCCAGAAAGCACGATCGGGCGTGCCGAACACTTTGCGAGCACGAGATCGACGAATTCGACCGGTGCAGACAGGTCAAGATTGATCTTCTTCACCAGCTCCCACCCCCAGACGTGGAGCGCACGGGTCGTATCGGCATCTTTGAAACGCGCCCAGAGACTCCGGAGTTCGTTCGATACGGAAAAGACGTCGCTCATGATCAGTACCCCTCTTTGCTCATGCAGTATGGTCTCGGCTCGCGGCCAAGCGTAGCGTCGACGAATATCGCGGAGCGGATCCACCAATGCTCCTTCCTCGCCTTGTAGAAGAAGTGGATGCCGGTGTCTCCTTCAAAACTCTCCATCGCGTAATCGTAACCGAGCGCCTCCCACCGTGACCGGAAAAGATCCGAGGTGCGATACAGATAACGCGCTTGGACAGCTAAGCCGCGGTAGTACGGGTCGAGTAGCCAGTGTTTTGCCGAAAGATATGTGCGAAGCACGGGCCACGCGAGCCGACGAAAAGTGCCGCGGAGACACCCCAAAAGACCGAAGTTCATGGTGTTCTCCTCAAAGGACTGATGAGAAGTATTTTATCACGAAATTGCGACGTTGTAAAGGATTTCGGCAGAGAAGAGAAAAGCCGCGTGTGTAACGCGGCTTTAGCCGGAAGAATTCCCGACATGTGCACGCTCGACCTCCGCAATCTGTGTACGCAGGCGACGCAGGTCAAGTTCAGGGAGCTTTTGACGCTCCGCGTAACCAAGCAAATTCCTTGCGGACGAAAGCGGTTCGCGCGATTGTCCGAGATGACTACCGAGGAGAACGATCTCTTCTCTGGTAAGCGGTATCCGCATTTTTGCCGCGATCTCGATCGCGTCCATGGTGTCGCCTGAACTGACGACGGCTTGGCGCAATCCCCACTGCACCTCCTCTGATGACTTTTCGACAACGACCAAACAGGAGCTCTGCAATGACCGATGGCTGATCGCCGCCTTGATGATCTCGTCGAAAACACCGTGAGGGGCATTTCTCCTAATCGCAAAACGAAGTGCCGCATAAAAAAGTGCGCGAAGCTCTCCCTGCTGGTCACGGTGACATTCAAGCTCTTCGAGGAAGATTGCGACATCTTCCGCGACCTTTGACGCTTGGGGCGCTTCCATCGCTCTGCTCCTTCGTCGTAGTGCTTCTCTAAAATACACTACCACAAAATTCGCAAGATGTAAACGAAAACGAATAAAAAAAACCCGCCGCAAGTTGCCTTGGGGCGGGCGATTCGATGCGGGAGGGTACTACCTTCTGGACGGCTTTGCCGTGGCAGGAGCCGCTTCTTCCGAAGCCGCACCACTACGCGTCGCGTTCATCTTCATGTCGAGACTCAAGTCACGAAGCGCTTTCGTCGAGAGGACGTCCATCATGGTCTGCGCGGAATTGACGCCGGAGGCGCCCGACCCGGTCGTGCCCATCTGGACTTCAGGCACCCACTTCTGCTTGCCGAACTCTGCGGCAAACTTGCCCATGACGGCTTCGTACGTCGCAAGCTTCTGCTCGAGTGCACCGTTGGCCTGCATCACCTTTTGACGGTACGCCGCGTCGCCCTCGCCCTTCAGGATCTGCTGCTGCTTGTAGAATTCGGCAGCATCCCTTTCGAGTTTCGCAGTGTCGCGGTTCTTCTCGGCGCCGGTAATGGCAACGGCCTTTTCTTGCTCGGCCTGCGTGACCTGTTGCGCTTTGATGGTCTCCTGTTTCCACTTGGCTTCGGCGGCATTCGCCTTGCCTTGCTCGGCGACCGTGATCGCACGCTGTTCAGCTTTCTTGGCGTCCGCCATGGAGGTCTGCACTTCCATGGTGATCTTTTGCTGTTCTTTGATCTGCGCCTCGACGGTCCCGTCGTACGGGAGCCGCTTGATGGCGAAGTTAAACGCCTTGATGCCGAACTGGTCGAGGACCGCCTCTTCCTGACGCTGCGGTTTCCCGTCCTTGTCGAGCACGAGTTCGACGACCGTCGCGGTCTTCTCGGCGCCGGTGATCGAGTCCTTCACATGCTTCTCGATCTGCACCGTCTTGTAGACCCCGCGCTGGATCTGGTCCTCGATGTAGAACAAGAGGTTGTTCCGCTTCTCGGCATAGGACTCGCGCGATGACATCAGGGGACCCGACAGATACACGGCCTTTCCGGTGATGGTCTCGATGAGCGCAGACTGCACCGCCGCTTGGCCCTTGAACTTCGTGTGAATCTTGGTCAGGTTGACGACATCCATCGGCATCTCGAACTGGATCGAACCGCAAACAGTACCGTGGCCGCCGTCGTTAAAGCGCACGTCGATGCCGTCGGCGCATTTGCCGCTTTCTTTCGTGGCATTCGTTTCCTGGGCGTCGAAACGATAGATCGAGCGCTTCTTGTAGGCCGTCGCGTCACCCCAGAACTGCCACACCCAACTCTCGGTGCCGGTATACCACGTGAGGTCGCCGGTCCGAAGCGATTGGATGACGAGGATGTCGTCGGGCTGTTTCGTTTCGATCAGGCCGCCCGACACGAAGGCAAAGGCGACGAAGACGAGGGCGACGAAGCCCATCATCACCTTGCGACCGGACGGAAGTGCGTTCTTCATCGTTTCCACCACTTGCGCTTGCATTTGTTGCATGTCGTTTCTCCTTGGTTGGTTGATCTGGTCCGGTGACATCTACTTGTTCAACTCTACTTTCTTCTGGGCAAGGTCCTGCTTGAGTTCCTTGTCCTCGAGATCTTCGTTGACGCTCTCGATCTCGCGCTCGAGAGCCGGGCGCCGACGGAACATCGGAAACACCGGAGTCTTCTTCACCATGGGGCGAAGAAGCTGGCTGTACACCATCACGATTACGAGAAGACCGGCTCCGATCTCCAGTATCAACTGCAAAAGTTTGATCACGCTTCTCCCTCCTTTGTGAATGTGCGTGTAGACCGCGAGACCCCGCGGCAGGGTTGCCCAATAAAACAGGCTCCGAGCACAAACAATCATGCGCTTCGGCAAACGTCAACGTTGACCATAACCATACTTTGTGTTTATATTTCTTTGCTGAACCTTTGCTTTTATGGTGTTGTACTTTTAACCATACAAAAACAACACGCCGTTTTGGGTGTGTTGTTGTGAACTATGCGCAAACCCTCTAAGGGGACGGGTCACGCGGTCGCTTCGGACGACTTCCCTTTCAATCTGGAAAATATCTTGGTTTTGAACGCCTTGAGCGTCTCGAACGAGTCGACGAAAAGATCGGCAACGGTGTCGGCGGTCTCTTTGATGCGCGAAGTATCGAGCACGAGGAGTACGACATCTCCTTCCGCAACTTCGAGACTCCACGCTTCGCACGACAGACGCTCGTTTCCGACACGCACCACCTCGCGGTGAAGCGCAAGCGCGATCTCCACCACTTCGCTTGGAACGAACCAGTAGGCGATCCGTTTCAAGAACCCGCCTTTGACCTCTTTGGTGAGATCTCCGTCTTTCGTGAGTGCGATCCTTCCGCCGCTTCGCCCCGAGAGCGCCACGGCAGAAAAAGCGAGCGGGATCACCTGCGCAAGCGCGAGCGCGACCACTTGGTCCTTCCGCGTGACAGGAATCACCTTCACCGCCATGCGTGCGGGAAACGGAAGCGACGAGACGATCTCCGATCGGACGACACGAACAAATTCCGGATCCGGAATATATGCCTGCACGCGGAGACTCCTCCGAGAATTTCTATGGGGACTGTAGTATGAGATTAGGACACTGTCAACGTGTTCTCAGTCCTTTATTGGGAGCGTCCAGAATACCCTGCAGTTCTACTGCGGGGATAAATGGACGCACACATATGTAGAGCGGGCGGTGGCCCGCTCCGCTTCCAAAAAACTTGCCCGTGGTTCCGCCCGCCAAATACCCCGTCGGCTTTCCGCGGGGATTTGGACGGGCGAACAAGTTTATCAGAATGGAGCCGGAAAAACCGACGATCAGTAGTAGCGCTGGTCGCCCAAAGAAAAGTCGAGGCGTATCGTCTCCCCCTTGTGAGAGATCGAGAACAAGCCGTTCTTATGTGCGGCGAATTTGACGTCGGGATTCACCGTCTGCATCGGAAGGTCTGCTGCCGTTGTTTTGCCTTCGGGGAGCGGCAAGATCTCTATCGGTCGACCATCGAAGTAGGCGGCCACATTGCGTTTTTTGTACACCTCGTAGAGTGGAGTGCCTTTGGGCGGGATCGGAGTATGTTCATAATTATGATACAGCGCAACCAGACGCGGATCGCGCATGGCTTTTTCGCTGGCGGCATTAATCGACAATCCTTGATGATCGCTTTGAACGACTTCTGCGGGAAGGTGCAAATGGTTATGAAACGCGTCGAGACGAAAGAGGTATGCGGCCGCGCCCGCCGCGAGCATGTCGGAGCAGTGTGCGCACATCTGTTCGATGAATCGCGGCGGAACAGCAATCTCGGATCGGTATGATAAGCCGCGCAACACACCGCCCTCCATGCGAATGACGTTCTGCAACCTCCGCTCGCCGTGATACTCTTGGTCGTAAATTTTCGCGATCGCCTCCGGAGTAAAGAACCATCCTTCCGGATACATGGGCACCCCCTCCGTTTCTTGCGCCCATGACTCCGTCATGGCGACAGGTATGAGCGCGCCCGCCGCGAGGCCAAGCGCTTGCGAGAGGAATTTGCGGCGCGGGAGTGACCGGGGCTCGTCATCACCCCCGTTTTCCGTCGACATGTTTTCCGCATTCATTGTTGTTTCATCTTATGCAACGCGCGATAAATTGCAATGCGGGTAGGCGTGACGCGGCAAAACTCCTCAATCGCACGATCTGATCGATTTCCTGAGCTGACAATATCGGCACTCCTCCTCCTCGCAGTGCTTCTCCCAGAACGCGAACGTGAGGATATCCATCGCCGACCGAAGCACTACCCCCTTGAGCTCCTCTACTTCCTCTTTCGTGACCGGAAACTTCTCCTTGTGATACTTCCCGCTCTTGTCCGGCTCGATGAAGTCGATCTCCCCCGTCTCGACCTTCCACTTCCCGTCGTCGTAGAGATCGAGGAGAAGTTTGTAGAAAACGAGCTGGCGTTTGTAATCGCCTTCCGAGTTCTTGGTCTTTCCCTCTATTTCGTTGCGCGACTTGGGTTGTGCGGTCTTGTAATCAACGACATTCACTCGATCGCCGCCCTCGAATTCGAGCTTATCCACCGTGCCGCGCAATAGGAGCTTTGGGAGTTTGCCATCTTCGAGCACGCTCGGAGGAAACGCCGGATCGCTTGCAAGCTCGGGCGGGAGGTCGAGCTCGACTCCTTTCACTTTAAACTCGCACTGGATGTTCGTGTTCCATTTCGCGTGGTAGGTCTTCCAATAGCCCGGAAGCGCCTTCTCGCCCTTCGCTAGCATGTCCCGATAGTCGCCCTCGGATGCCGGCACACGCTCCATGAAGAAGCGGAAGCGCTCCATGAGAAAATCAACGCCGGGATCCTCTCCGGCCTCCTTCCATCGGCGGAAGAACGCCTCGAGCGTCTCGTGGACGACCGTGCCGTAAAGCGCGAACTTCTCTTGGCTTTCGGGAAGCCGGACCAGATTACGAAAGAAATATTGCCAAGGACACGCAAGATAATTGTTGAGTGCGGAGACGGAAAAGCCGCTTTCCAAAAAACGTTTCGCGAGGAACGTGCGCTCGGCGAGTTCGGGACCGAAATTCTTCCGCGGCGCATGGCGGAGATGATGGCCCTCCCCCCAGCGCTTTTCCCACGAAGCAATATCGATCTCCTCCAGATGCGCGGGGTCCATTTCGGCGGTGAACTGCGACGGGTGAAGCTCCTTGCCGTCTCCCTTGGCGCGCGGATACGTGAGCGTGACCGAGCGCTTCGCCCGCGTGAGTGCGACATAGAACAGGCGACGCTCGTCACCCTCCGTGTCATCGCCCCCCGAGAGCGGCGAGTCGACCAAGGTCGTCCGAAAGGAGGAGTGCGCCCGTCGACCGCCCCAGTGCCCGTCAAAGACGCCGACGACAAAAACGTGCGTGAACTCGAGCCCTTTGGACTTATGCGCCGTCATGAGCCGAATGCCATGGAGTGGTGTGCGCCCGCCGCCCTTCACAACACCGTGCGCAAGAAGGACATCGATGTGCCGAAGGAAATCCGCAAGCACTCCGCGACGTTTCGACGCGACCAGACGCTTTGCGATGTCGAGGAAGTGCTCGAGCCGCTCGATACGATCAAGCGAGCCGCTCTCTTGGATGAGATATTCGAGAAAACCGCTTTCGGCGATGATGATGTCGAGCGTCTCAAGCAACGAGCGGCGCTTGGCGACGCTTCCCCACTGATGGAGAAGCCGCGCGAGTGAAGGGGGGCGCGCCGGATCGGCGAGCGGAAGGTCTCTGGGTGTGCTCATCTCAATCAGGCGCGAAAGCGGGATGCGGCGATCGGCGGCGTATCCCATGAGACGGAACGCGTCGATGGGAGGGATCCGGAGGCATGGGACGAAGAGGAGTCTTCCGAGTGCGTCGTCGTTCGAGGGATCCTCCACGGCGCGAAGGATCGCCATGAGCGCGAGGATGTCTTCGTCGTCCAAAATATGCTGTTCGGAAAGGAGCGAGAACGGCGTCTCGTCGCGCTCGAGCGCGCGGATCAAGGGTGCCGCATCGTCATTTTGCCGATAGATAACAGCGATTTCATCGGCGGACACTCCTTCCGAGACGAGCCGCCTCGCTTCGCTCGCGACGAAGGCCGCTTCGGCGTCGGCGTCGGGAAATGCGGCGATGCGGATGCGCGCGCCTTCGCCCGACTGGGCGCGCAATTCCTTGCGCAACTCCCGATCTCCCGACGCATGGCTCATGAGCGTGTGTGCACGATCAAGAATGTGCTGTGTCGATCGGTAATTCTCCGTGAGCGAGACGAGCGTCACATCGGGGAACCGTTCGCGGAAATAAGTGAAATTCTCAAGCGACGCTCCCTGAAAGCGGAAAATCGCTTGTTTCTCGTCACCCACGATGAAAAGGTTGGGGTGCTCGTGGAATCCGGAAAGCAGTTCGAGAACGCTGTTCTGCGCGTTATTCACGTCCTGATGCTCGTCGGCAAGGATGTATTGGTATTCCTCTTGAAGCATGAGGAGAAAATCGCCGTCTTCCTTGAGCGCGCGAACCGCTTCGACGATCATGTCGTCATAATCATAGTGATGTGCTTGTGCGAGGCGCTCCTCGTACGCCGCAAAGATGCGGGCAAGTTCCTCGTTCTTTGCGATACGCTCCTCGACCCTCATCCACACCCCCTTCATCTTCCCTTTGTGCGGACCTTTTTCGTTGAAGCGCTCGGGGGTCGCCGCGAACTGCTCGCTCTCCTCGCGGATGATTGCCGCAAATGCCTTGTCGGAGACCGCGTCACGCTTGAGCGCCTGTATCGCCGAAAGGATCTTCTTCACGTTATGCGTCGGGTCGCCATAGGGGCGTAAGAGCGGGAATGCGCGCGTTTCGAGGATCTCTTCGATGAGGAGCAGCTGGTCCGCATCGGTGATGGGGGTGCCGCCGACGATGCGTGGAAAGCGCTCGGGGAAACGGCTGATGAGTTCGTTGCAGAAGCCGTGGAAGGTGTGGATGTTGAGCTTATATGCGCGGGCGCCCATCAATTCCGCAAGACGCTTCCTCATGGCGAACGCGCCACCCTCGGTAAAGGTGAGCGCAAGGATATTCTCCGGTTGTGTGTCGGCCTTAAGCAGAATATTTGCAATACGGAGTGTGAGTATCTCCGTCTTCCCCGTTCCGGGCCCCGCGATTACCATCACCGGACCTTCGATCGCGTCGACCGCCGCTTTCTGTGCGGGATTGAGTTCGTGATAGCGTTTTTCGAACGCGGGGGAAGAGGGCATGGGACGATTATAACATGTAAAAAAGTCCCGAGTTCGCGTTGGAACTCGGGACTGGGTCAGGTCGCCTCTTTCGAATTGGTGAGGTAGTGGAGCGCATCGAGGATCTTTGTGCCGTCGTCCTGTGCCATCTGGACAAGCGTCAAAAGAATGTGCGCATCAAGCGCAAGCGGGTCGCCGGCAAGCTCGACGCATGTTCTTCGTTTGGCGAAGATCTGTGTGCGGTGATGCTCGGGAACACTCGCATCGTTATACACGCCGGCAAGGGACCACAGCCGTGCATTCGGGAAGAACTCCTTGTGCTGAAGCACCCGATAGCGGACGGCGACCATAGCGCACGCAACCAACATCCGGAGGAACTTCCCGTCACTCATATCTTCGACCGCGGTGTTCCGAAATTTTTCTTCGGCAATGCGGTCCAGCTCACCGCCCCAGATAAAGTAGGCTTCGACGACCTTTTTCTTAAGGAGCTTTGTCGTGAAAGGATGCGCGGGGTGCATAACGCGATAGGTGATCACCTTCTTGACGTGATACCCGTCGCTCCGTTCTCCCGGAAATCGCCGCTCGATCGGCGTTGCTTTGATCTCCTCACGGAACGGGAAAAAGGCTTTCTCGTCGATCTCCTCGATGATCGCCCCAAGTCGGTCGGCGTATGACGGCGTGTCAAGGATGCCGTCCGGACTATCGAAAGTTTTTTTCATTACAAGCCCTCGCTCGTACATCTGCCGTCCATCTTCGCGCGTTTTGGCAAAGTGTCAATCCCAATTTGGCCCCCGCACTGCGGGGATGCCAAATTGAGGAATCCCGAGGCTCTGCTCGGGAGCCCAATTCTATCTGTCTGTAATACTCTGTGGTCGCAGAATTGAGGATGCCGTGAGCATACACGGCGCCCAATAGCCCCCCCCGCACTGTGGGGATGCCAAATTGAGGATGTAGGCCGCGAAACGGCCATGCTTGCCAAGTGGAGAATACGGACATCTCATGGCCCGCTAGATACTGAGGTCATTCTCAATACCCAACTCTTTGACCGCCTCGCGATAACGACAATAGTCACAGTTCTCGCTCGGGAGCGGAAGTGCACCGTCCAACGTTTTCTTGATGTCGGACAACGCCGGCTCTACCCATGCATCATTTCCTGTATAAGGTATGAGCTTGATCGTAAATTCGAGTTTTCCGTCAAACGCCTTGCGGTCCGTTTGCCCGTTGCAGTAAACGAAATATCCCGTCGGTGAAACCGCGAACGTATTTTTTCGGAAGAGCCACTGATAGACCTCCATCTGGCGCTTATATCCGTTCTGCCACTCTGCATCAATGGAAACCTCGCCCGCCTTTGCGGTCGCCTTATAGTCCACAATGATGAGCTCTCCCTTCGGGTCAACCCACACGTCGTCGATGCCTCCCGTCACCGTAAGGTTGGTCGCAACATGATGAAACGTGATACCGCGCCGAAGCGCGTCGCGCCATTCGTCCATGCGCGGGTCGTCATATGGGACCGCATCAAGTCCGTACGCTTTCATGAGCGGGTGGGACGTTTTGTCGGCGCGATGAATATCAAACTCCTTTTTAAGGAGCGTATCGACGGCGGAGTTGAGACTAAAAGGAAATCCCGGCGGACGGCCGACGCCGAGCCGTCGGTCGATATAAAAACAGCGGGGACATTCAACAAAGAGATCGATCTTCGAGCGCGAAAGGCGGAAGGGCGTCTTCGCCGAC
>MHLS01000053.1:0-1328 GCA_001819095.1 Candidatus Lloydbacteria bacterium RIFCSPLOWO2_02_FULL_54_12 | reverse complement strand
ACGCGAACACCGCTGTCCACCTTCGCACTCGGTTACTGACGGAAACAACCGACAAGTTCGTCACTTTCGTCATACCCAACTTCGGGTCCGCGACCTCTAACGGGGTGTACCCCGCCGTATCGCCTGTCACAATGTGCGTATGAAAAAAGGCGAGCTTGCGCTCGCCTTGGTTTACGGTGTGTTGTCCCGCTGTTATTGTTGTTCTTTCTTCGCTTCCTGCGGACACGGTGTGCCGACGATCTTCATCGCCTCGCGGACCTCATCATTCATGCATTGGAGCGCAACGGCCGCTTCGCGGTATCCCAGCGCCTCGAGACGACGGCTGTTCGCACGGCGATTGCATTCCACTGATTCCGTGGTGGACCCGCCGCCGAACGAGATGAAGCCGTTCCCAAAGCTGCCGCTCACACTTCCGAGACAGTTATCCGTCCCGACCGAGGTGAGCGAATTGGCAGGCGCCGACGCCGCGGGACGCACGTTCGTGGTGACAGTCATGTCACCGCCGTTCATCACGTTGCCGCCGGAATTTGCCGACGAGGAGCCGCCCTCTCCGCCCTTCCCACCTTGACCGCCTTGCGAAGACGATGAGGACGAGGAATTTCCCGAGCTGTTCACGTTCCCGCCCGCCGCATTGGAGGACGAGGACGAATTGCCCGAGTTGCTCACATTCCCGCCTGTCGCGTTCGACGACGAATTGCCGGAATTCACCACACCGGAGTGGGAGTTTGAGTTCCCGCCCGTCGCGTTGGAGTTGCCGCCGATGCCGACGCCGGTGCCGCCCGAGGCATTGGCGTTCCCGCCGATGCCGATCCCCGTGCCTTGGCCGCCCTGACTGAAGGACGATGAGTTGGAGTTCGAATTCGCATTCGAGGACGAGTTTGCATTCGCGTTCGAGTTCGTATTCGAGTACTGACTCTGGCCTTGGCTTTGACCCTGGCTTTGGCCTTGCGACTGCAGGTTCAGATTCAGGTTGGTGTTATTGTTGGTGTTGGTACCCGTCACCGTACCACCGCCCGAGCCGCCGTTGTCGGGACAATTGCCCGTACAGCCGCCGCCCACATTCGTGTCGGCAAAAGCCGCGCCGGACAGTGCCAAACAGAGTGACGCGACAGCGATGAATGACTTTTTCAATTTGCTCTCCTTGTTGTCGAAAGATCGGACTATAATGATGAGGAACGTTATCAAAGAGGCTGTCCGCTTACCCCATTGAATGGTTTTCTGTGTACTGAAACCAGTCAAGAATTTAGAGATAATACCCAAAATCACCGGTTTATTCCCCGGTGTTTTTTGTACCCTTTTTCTTTCTCTTCGGAGCAATCGTCGACTCA
>MHLS01000052.1:24931-31813 GCA_001819095.1 Candidatus Lloydbacteria bacterium RIFCSPLOWO2_02_FULL_54_12 | reverse complement strand
CGAAAACCGCACAGAAGTGCGGCTTTCTCGTGTCCGCCCAGCAGGAATCGAACCTGCGACCGTCTGCTTAAAAGGCAGCTGCTCTACCAGCTGAGCTATGGGCGGAAATATCCCGAACTTTCACGTTATAACACGCCTTGCCCCAAGACTCAATTTTTTTGTTTCCGGTGTTTGTTTTGGTTGAGGCTTGCGACGCGGACACGAATTTGCATAATGGTGGTTAGGAACGCTTACCCCACAGGAGGAAAATTGATAACGACGACCATTGGCGAGGACCTTTTGCTGCGCAATTGTTCGCCTGACGAGTGCCGCACTCTTACGGCCATCCTTCAGACGGCGGGGCTCTATGAATCGGGTGTTGATAGCGAGGAAGCCCTTCGAGCGAAACTTGCACACGACCCCGAATCGATCATTGTGCTGGCGGTAGGCGGTTACATCCGCGGTATGGTCGTGACGATCTTTGATCCGTGGGCTTCGTCGCTCTGGCATCTTACCGTCGATCCGATATGGCAAGGACGAGGATATGGCAGATTGCTTGCCGAGGAAGCGGAGAAGCGGCTCAAGTCGCGTGGTGCGCGGATTGTTATCGGTTATGTGCGTGAGGACAACGTCGGATCCCGCGCGCTGTTCAAGAAGCGGGGCTGGGGTGAGTTTCCCATGCCCATCATTCCCATCGAAAAGAAGCTGTGATCATGCCCACCGAGAGTGTCCTCGGTGGTTTTTGTTACAGGCCGAAATCAGTGTGGGGCGGTTGCGCTTTTTTCTTCGATTTGCTATGTTAATCTCCCGATGAAAACAGCAAAGTGGAATTACAAAGGCGTCGTTATCTTTGGTCCGCCGGCAAGCGGCAAGACAACACTTGCTCGAGAACTACGGCTCCGCGAACGCGGAGTTTTTTGTTTAGAAGGATCGAAAGTTTTACGCTCATTTGGTACTGTTTTGTCACGAGAGGAAGCGCGGGCACTGTACGGGCGCTTGGTCAAATCTCACGGAAAAACTTTTATCGGGAAAGCGCTCGAACGAGTTGCTTTGAAAAAAGGCGGTTTCGTGATCGCTTCGGGACTCCGTGGCTACGAAAACGCGGTGTACCTCAAGGAGCGGGGATATTTCGTCGTTTGTCTCGAGGCGTCACAAAGCGCTCTTCTGCGGCGGCTCTGCATACGAGGCGACGGCCGTTCGTTGCAGAAAGAGATCAAGGACGAAGAGCGGATTTACCACACCAAGCATATTAAAAAAGTCGCCCACGTTGTTTTTCATACTGAAAAGGAGCGTGTTGTAGCAATGGCAAAGAAAATCCTCGACGAAGTAAGGTATCGTGAATGCCGTATTTGCGTAAACGGAAACCGCAATCCGGTGATTCGTTTGAGTGGCGAGGGCTATTGTGACATCTGCGCACAGTTTCGAAAATATTTCCGCAAGAGTATTCTCAAGGACGAGTTGCGCGCTTTTACGTCCCAGGTGGGAAAAGGCCATAGGGGGTTCGATATCATGGTCGGCATTTCAGGGGGCAAAGACTCAAGTGCGATGCTTCGACAGTTGCAAAAACGAGGTTTTCGCATTCTCGCCTTTAGTTTCGATACCGGATACTATCCGAAGCATGTCTTTAGTCGCGCCGCCCGGGTGGCACGCCAGTTGGGTGTGCAATATAAGCGGATCGACATTCGGCCCTACATTCGCCCCATCGACCGAAGGTCATTCGCACTCACCGCGGCGCTCTATGACGAGAAGCCCTCTCCAAAATTAAGTGAAAAATTCCGCCGACTCTACAAAGAAGGGAGAAAACATTATTCGGTGAAATGTTCGCACGCGCTTCCGTTCGTGCGGACGTGCCAACTGTGTCGCCGGGTCGTCATCAGAGCGTATTACGCCGAAGCGCTCAAGCACGGGGTCCGCACGGTCGTACTGGGGATCAACGAGTGGGCACATTTGAGCAAGCATGGACGCGCACCGGAATTTCGTGCAACGCGCGTATTGAAACCGTTTCATAACAAACCTGCCGTCTCCATTGTCCACTCCCCGTTCCTCTTTCGACGCACAGAAAAAGAAACAAAAAAGATCCTTAAAAAAATGGGCTGGGAGTTGCCTCCTGGCGAAAAACTCATTGAGACAAACGCAAACTCCTGTCTTTTTGCGCGTGCGGCGGAGACCAAAGCGTTGCACATGCTCGGTTTTCACCCCGACGCAACGCGTCTTTCTCGTGAGGTCACTGCGGGTTTCATCACCAAGAAGCGGGCGGAAAAAGCACTCTCCGTGACGCACCAGTCTCGTTATTCCGTGCGACACATTTTGGCAAAAGCGAACATTCTTTAGCGATGCAAGCTTGAATGCATCTCCGCGGTAAAACCGCGGGGTGTTGCTCACCAATAAAAAAGAGATATTGAGGTAAAAAAATCCCCCGATCGGCAGATGGGGGATTCGACACACCGTGACCGCAATCATTCCGACCGGCGTGTAAGAATAAAAACAGCAACGCCAATGTAGAGAACGGTGAGCAGGACCTCATACACAATACTCGTGAGAAGCACCACGGAGACCGCGAGCGAGATTAAGAGTACGACCACGGCGAGCAGTTTTGTCTTTCGCCGTATGATGTGGCGCTCGGTCCAGTCGCGAAGGGGCGGGCCAAGCTTGGGGTGCGCGAGCAGTTTCTGTCGGAGTTTCTCCGAACTTTTCCCGTAACACCAGAGTGCAGCAATGAGAAACGGTGTTGTCGGAAAAATAGGAAGAAAAAGTCCGATAACGCCCAAGACGATGAATAAGTGTCCGAGCGCAAGGAAAATGTATCTGACCAACCACGCTCCCTAAAGTACGCGTCTTCTCAAAGGGTAGGGTAAAACATACCGCCCGTCTATCCCCGCCTGTAAGGGCGGGGCATTTCGCGGGCGGCACCGGGGATGTTTTTCTGGAAGAGGAGTGCGCCGCCGCGCACACTTTACTGTGGCCATTCATCCACGGGCTTACACCCGTGGCATTCTGGCTCACGCCAGTAAATGAGCGGTTGAGTCAAAGAGCACGGGTCCGCTTGACGCTCACATCTTGAGGTCGTAGCAAAGTTCGGTGCCGGCGGTGCTACTCAGGCAGTCGGGATTTGCGCCGTAGAACGTTCCGACGCTTCGATCGGCGTCGTTTTCGAGTACGGGGTTGTTGTCACGTTCGAGCGAGATACCGAGTGAATAGCCCGAACAGACGGTCCCCGCCGGTGCACCTGCATCACAGTCGGTGAGCACCCCGGAGTTGTTATAGACGCCGCGGTATACATAGTAAGTGTTTGCGCCCCCCAGCATCGGGATAGGCGTCGTGGGAAGGAGCCCCAACTGACTAAGGAGCTGTATCGCCACGTCGTCATCGGACGGACGGGAACATGCCGGAGAACAGGTCGGTGTCGTCGAGGGGTAGGTCTGATGTGAGTCGAAATAAAGGTTAAGTGCACGGGTGATTTGTCCCACCTCTGCGATGCGTTTTATGTCACGCGCTTTTTGGCGTGCAACCGAAAGAGACGCGAGAATGGTCGACGAGAGCAGGCCGATAATCGCGATGACAATAAGCATTTCGACGAGCGAGAACCCCTTTTGCGCGCCCTCCCTTTTGTTGGCCAGTAGCTTTTTCATGGAGTACTTTTGATACCGCCGTCTCTAAAGCGGCAGGTCGAAAGAAAAAGGGCCGGGACCGAGAAAGACGAGCGAAAATGAAACGATCCCGATGAGGAGGTAGAATTGCGGGGTTTCGGCGGCGTGAATGTCCCTCCTACGAAAGTAGAAGGCGGTGATAGCCAGTACAAGCCCTATTGCACCCAATGCCTGCACGAAGATGCCCGCGATGAAAAAGAGCCCCAGAAGTATAAGCGCTACTCCCCCCCCAATGAAGGCGGGGACATTGTTCCGGTCTTTTGGTCCCTCCTGCTTCTTTGTGAACGCCCAGCCGGCGCCGATGAGGTAGATGCCGAGGAAAAGTCGGAAGATGAGCGGAACGTACCAGCCCCAATCGAGGAGTTCGGGAAGTAACGAAAGCATGTCATTATTGTATCATGCGAAAAGTGACAAGGGATGTTCGGGTGTTACTCCACAATATCCGCAGTGCGCACAATGTAGGCGCGATCTTTCGCACTGCCGATGCGCTCGGTGTTTCGCGCGTCTACATCTCCGGATATACGCCTTGCCCCGTCGACCGGTTCGGCAGACCGGTGAAAGAAGTCGCAAAGACCGCGCTTGGGGCGGAAGAGACCGTTCCTTGGGAATATGCAAGAACACCGTTGAAAATCTTCCGAACGTTGAAGCGGGAGGGTTTCAACGTCGTCGGTGTTGAGCAGGACGAACATGCGGTTGATTACAAGACATATCGTGCACCGGACAAACTTCTTTTTCTGGTGGGAAGCGAAGTATCGGGACTTTCGGCGGCGCTTCGCAGGCGCTGCGATGTGCTCTTGGAGATCCCCATGCAGGGAAAGCTTGTGCGACACCGCTCACCGGACGATGTCGGGAAGGAGTCACTCAATGTATCGGTGGCGTTCGGCGTTGCCTTGTTTCGCGTGTTGGACAGGTCGGAGCAATAAATAAGATACGAGGTCCGACCTCGTATCTTATTTATTGAGGAAATCTGCATAAGCGCAGAACAGAGGGAGACCTACGCAGTCTGTTGCGGCCGCGTCAAGATGCGTCGAGGAGTTTTTTCAATTCTTCTTTTGCCACCGTCCGGTCATCCCACGCGAGTTTTGTTCCGTTCGGTCCCATGATGAAGGGGTCAGTACCTTTACCGGTGATAAGCACAGCGGCATTTTTAGTCTCTTTTGCGATTGTGAGGGCACGTGCAATTGCCTCTCGGCGGTCAAGAATGATCTCTGGGGCTTGTTTTTTAAAGGCGGCGCGCATTTCTTCGAGAATTTTATTCGGGTCCTCGTCGTACGGGTCTTCGTTCGTGAGTATTATTTTTGTGCACGCTGTGTCGGCGATACTGCCCATCACGGGGCGTTTCCATGTGTCACGTCCTCCTCCCGTGTTCCCGAGGATGCAGATCTTTTGATGCTCGGGGAAAGTTTTATAGACTGCTTCGAGCGAGTCGGGTGTGTGGGCGTAGTCGACAATGACGGGGAATGATTGCCCAGCTTCGATACGCTCCATTCTGCCCTCGATACGCCCAACTCTCGCGACGCCGGCGGCGATGACGTTGGGCGGCACACCGAGCACCGAGGCACAGGTTGCGGCCGCGAGGATGTTGTACGCATTGAAGGTGCCGGGGAGGGGTGAAGTGATGCGCACTCCACGAAAGGTGAGTTCCGAATGCTTTTCGTCGGCTAAGACCGGATTGCCATCTTGAAGATGGAAGGGTATCGGAGTGACCCCCAGAATGCTCGTGAACCGCTCACCCTCTTTGTCGTCGACATTCGCGACCATGAAACGTTTTGCTTTTGTTGACCGTGCAAGCGTTCGCGCGATCGAAAGTTTTGCGTCGCTGTATTGCTCATATGAACCGTGCGATTCGATATGCTCGGGTGCAAGGTTGGTGAAGATAAGCGCGTCCATATCGACAAAACGCTGTCGGAATTGCCGCGCACCCTCCGAGGTCATTTCGACGATTGCATACGTGCAACCTTCGTCGACCGCTCGCCGGAGAAATCGTTGGACGAAAAAGCGCCCAGGTATGGTCATCTTGCGGAGGTTCCGTTCGCTTGCACTTCCCACTTTGAAGCGCAGAGTTCCTAGGAGCGCAGTGGTTGCGCCGCTCGCTTCAAGGATGCTGTTCAGAAGCTCCGCGGTGCTTGTTTTTCCCTTTGTGCCGGTCACCATGACGACCGTGAGCTGTTTTGAGGGGAAGCGATAAGCGATTGCACCAAGAAGCGCAAGCAGAAAGTGGTACGCCGGCTGAAAAAAACGGTAGACGCGTTTTGGAATGAAGTGTTCTGCGGTGCGGAGAAAGCGCTCAAGCATAAGCGCATGATAGCATTTTCTCTTGTGGCGTTGGAGTACTCGTTTTTACGGAACGAGGTCCCAGAAGATGCTGTATTTGTCGTATAGGTTGTCCCAGATATACTCGATACCGTTGTAGTAGTAATAGTAGTAGTTGGCGGGAGTCCACCCGACAATGAACGGCATGGTGGTGATGTTCACGTAATATGTGCGTTCGAGCTCCACCCTGCAGATACCCCCGACGCCATCCTGGCTTTGTCTGGTCGAAACCTTAAGGAGTGTCTCGGCAGTGCCCGGCGGATTTCCGTTGGTGTTTCCGCAGTAGCCCTCGACTCTGCTCTCGGTGTTGTAATCGGTTGCGGGATTTGATGTGAGGTCACCCGACCGTGCGCTGATCGATATGATGACGTTCGGAGGGACGTAAGTACACTGCCAGTAGTTTCCGGATTCATCGGAAGAGATCCAGCGACAATAGGGGTTGTTTGGACAGCTTCCGTCGCGACCGACCGGTGCGGGGAATTCGTACTGATTGCCGCCCGAAACGGCTACGGTGCGAATGGTGTTATTATCACTGGTGAGTTTGAACGCATAAGCGTCGACCTTATATGCGGCGCCGGCTGCCTGTGGGCACGATTGCATGACCGGCAGATATTGGTTGACGGGGAATTCGTAGCCGTCCGCGATGCCGTCGTTGTTGCCGTCGATAGCATTTTTTGCGGCAGGATAGCTCGTGCCGTCCATAAGGCCGTCGTTATTGTCGTCCAACGCATAGGCGACATCGGGCAGGTATTCGTATTCGTCCGCAAAGCCGTTTCCGTTCGCATCAGTCGTAAACCTCACCACTGCCCACGTTGTACTGGGGTATGGGCAAGAATAGGAGTCAGGATTGCCGTCGTAGTCATAGTCGATGTCAGTACAGACCGCAACACCACCGGAAGCACCTCTTTGGACCGTATAGTAACACGGCTGATTTGCCTGCTCC
>MHLS01000052.1:21164-24923 GCA_001819095.1 Candidatus Lloydbacteria bacterium RIFCSPLOWO2_02_FULL_54_12 | reverse complement strand
GCTTAGCCCTGTCCCGTTGCTTTCAATCGCATTGGAGCAAAATGTGGGTTCCCATGTCGGAGATGCTCCGGTCGGCAGCACCTTGCAGGTCACATAGGTGTCGGAGACACAAGATGCCTCAACACGAATGTCGACGGGTGAAGTACCGCATTGCCTCGAGTCGCACGCGCGGACACGAACGACATGCGTGCCGACCTCCGAAAGAGTTATCGTGACGGGGATGGTCATGGTGACCGTGGGTGTCGTGCAATCCCCGTCGCAAATGACCGTGGTGTTGACGAAACCTGACGGCGTTACGTAATCGTATTCGAGACGCTTGATGAGGGCGTTCCCGACGCCGCTCGTGTCGGTTGCGGTGAAGGTGACGTTCACGGTCGCTGATGTCGTCGTGCGGTTGGGAAGAGGGCTCGTAATAGAGACCGTGGGGCGGATGGTGTCGACGGTAGGCGCTCCGTCGTCGTCGACGATCCCGACCATTGCCACCGTTGTTGCACCAAGCGCGATCGCCCCGCTCGGATTGGAAAGCGTGACTCGGATGCTTTCCGCGCCTTCGATCTGCGTATTGTTGATGATCGGAATGCTTATCGTGCGCGTGGTCGCTCCTTCTATGAAGAGGAGTGTTCCGGACACATCCTGATAGTCGACACCCGGGGTCGCTCCGACAGAGAGGGTGGAATAGTATATCGTTCCGATGCCCGTCCCGAGCGTTCTTGTCACCGAAAGAGTTATTGCACCGGCGCTTTCGTTCACGGTGAAATTTGCGGAGCTGAAACTTGTGGCGGAAAGTGTCGCCGGTGTCTGGTCGGTCGGTAGGTCACCTCCCCCGCCGTTAAGTGGCACGTAGGTGAGAACAGGATTCGGAGTTCCTCCGCTGACCGAGATGGTGTCGACATATCTACAGCATGTTTTTCCGGCGACCCAGTCGCTGCAATATGCGGTCGACGGAGGCATCACTTGAGCCATCTTTCCCGGAACGGAAGGACACGATGGATCGTCGAACGACTGGTATATTCCCGCCGGAGCGGTCGGCGTCGTGTTTGCCGAAGGCGCCATCGCGATGTTTCCGAGCGTGAGGTCTTTCGAGAGAAGGAGCGGATTGATGGTGTAGAGGAGTACCCACGCACCGATCGCGAGTAGAAGTCCGAAAATCGCATTCCAGATACACTCTTTCGCTTCGCTTCTCCCCGACGCCGACTGCGACACCATGAGCCGAATACCGCAGTAGACGAGCATGATCATGGCGAGGATTCCCGCAACACCGATAACGACCGTCACGACTCCCTGAAGATACGTGGAGAGATCCGGAGAGCCGGTGAGCGTATTGCCCAAAGGTGCCATCAAGGTGTAGTTTTGGGCAGCCGCAAGGCTTGGAAAAAGAAGGAACAATGGAAATATGAAGTAGGACATGAATTTACTGATGACCGACGACTGGTGTTTTTAATTCCCGCCGAGCGTTTGAAGCGCCCTTCTGATGATAAGCTGGGCGGTTGGGCGTGCCGTCTCCTTCGCGATGGTCTGGACGACTGCTCTCGTATCGCGTGCCGCATACCCCAGCGCTTCAAGCGCCAAGAGTGCTTCGCTTTCTGCGCGTGAAACATCGTCAGATCCTCCGGAGTCCCCAACCTTCTCTTTGAGCTCGAGCACGATCTTTTCCGACAGTTTTTTCCCGATACCGGAAACTTTCGTGAGGTAGGCGCTGTCGCCGCGACGTATCGCGCTTGCGAGTGTTTTGTGGTCGGCAAGCGCAAGGATGTTCTGGGCGCTTTTGGGTCCGATGCCGGAAATGCCGATCAAGAGACGAAAGAAGGCCAGTTCCTCCAGAAGGAGAAATCCGTAGAGTTCAAGCGCGTTCTCTTTGACGGAGAGGTGGGTAAAGAGCGAGGCGTCGCCCCCGGTCTTCGACGCAAGGACGGTCGACGGCGTGACGAAGACGATGTATCCGACTCCGCCCGTCGTAATGAGCAATGCGCGATCTTCTTTACGGAGAATCTTCCCCTCGATATGGCCGATCATGTTCTAAGTATACCCCAATTGGTCGATTATACGATATGAATATTGCTGAAAAATACAAGGTGGAACCTTGAGGGTCAATTCTTAAGGTTCCACCTTGTATTTTTCTTACTTGCGTTTTTTGGCCGTTCCTGTAGGATTCCCGATTATGGCAATCACCACGTCGGCAAAGCGAGCGATCCGCAACGCGGAGCGCCGCCGCATCTTCAATATCCGCCGGACCGATACGATGAGGGAAACACTGAAAGATTTTCGCAAGTTGGTCGCGGAGGGGCATCATGCCGAAGCGGAAAAGAAACTTCCGCTTCTCTACAAAGCCCTCGACAAGGCGGCAAAGCGCGGCGTCATCAAGAAGAATACCGCCGCACGGAAGAAATCCCGCGCGACAGCGTTTCTGCGGAAAACGTCGAAGAAGACCTCAAAGTAATATCTCCTTCCGGTTCGAGAACGCGTCCCTCTGGACGTTTTTAATTTGTCATTCCGCTGTCCTGTGTCTTAAGTTCCGTTTCGATCATTGCGGCAAGTTCGTCGGGAACGATGTTTGCCTTGATGAGATACGACATCGCGCCGAGTTCTTTGCCGCGATTGATCTCGTCGTGGCCGCCTAAGTTGGAGAGGAGAATGACCGGGATTGGTTTTGTCGCGGGATCGGCTTTTAACTGTTCAAGCACCTCGAAGCCACCGATATCCGGAAGCATGACGTCGAGGAGAATGATGTCGGGCCGTTCGGCTTTCGCCTTTGCAAGCCCTTCGTTTCCCGTCGTCGCGGTCACGACGCGGTATCCCGCATCGGCAAGTTTCCCCGAAAGGAGCGCGAGGAGGAAGGAGTCGTCTTCGATCGAGAGAATCGTTCGGTCGGCCATAATATGAAATGAATTGTACCCTTTGCTATGGCAAGTGGCAATGACGGATACTTCGTGGCGGTGAAACGGAACAAAGTCGGACCTCGTGTGTCGTCAGAGTGAGCGCGCGAGCGTCACAACAAAAAAGATCCCCGCGGAATTAAGGACGAACGCGAGCAACAAGAATTGCCAGCTCTTCATGCGCGATATTCCCATAAGCCCGATACCCACCTCGTCGGGAAACGGCGAAGCGATGATGAAGGCGCCCAGTACGGGAAGTATCCAGGCAAAGTATGGAGTACTCAGAATGCGCAGGAGCGGGTGGTCGCCAAGTTTTCTGAATATCGGCGCGACCTCTTCGAAGACGCGGTCTTTGAAGAAGCGGAATATGATGAAATCGCCGATGACCGCACCGGCGCCTGCGCTCAGTGCAACGCCGAGCGGGTTCAACAGATCAGCAAGATGGTAAAGGATGACGCTTGCAGGAGCAACGGTGAATGTCGAAACGAAAAAGATACCGGCAATAAAAGAGCCGAAGTACCCGAGGTCTCCCATTGCGGAGATGATACGCTCGACAATGGGTGTTTCGGCAAGATAAAAAAAGACAAGGATACTGAAGACAAGAAGGGCGGTGTTCTTGTATCGCCAACTTTTATATGTTTCGATAAGGTGCTCCATGTGTTGATTATCGCACATTCGCAGAAGGTGATGTGCGCGATTAAAACACGACGACGACCTCGTGCGTCTTTCCGTCGTCGACGAGCTTCACTGTTCCGCTCGCAACACGCGCGCGGTCGAGCGATACCGCTTTTGACCTCTTTGCCGCTTCACCCCCCGTTTCGAACTTTATGTGGTACTGTGATCCACCGAACGGCAGGACCACTTCCGCGTTGCGCCACCCTGAAGG
>MHLS01000052.1:16233-21145 GCA_001819095.1 Candidatus Lloydbacteria bacterium RIFCSPLOWO2_02_FULL_54_12 | reverse complement strand
AAAGCACTCCGGCGGATGCGGTATACCATGTCCAACCCGCGCGTCCCGGATAGGTCGGCGCCGAGTAGATCTCCGCCGCAACAGCGTAGGGCTCTCCCTGATAGACAGCGACCTCTTCTTTGGTCTTGGTCCTCTTGAAAGGATTCACGGCGTCGACGATGACCTTTCCCGCATCGGGGTCTCCGGAAGCGAAGAGTGCCTGTGCGAGCCATAGTGCCGCATGATTATACTGCGACGCGTTCTCGCGTACGCCGGGAGGGTAGTCTGAGATGGTGCCGAGATCAAGCGCGGACCGCGACGAGGGCGGCCACGCGAGCGGAACGTGACCCTCATAGACGGCGAGCTCGTCTTTCGCCGAATGGAGCGCCTCTTTTGCCTCCTTCGTCGGCCCGTCGGTGAAGTACGCCCACGATTGCACGATTGAGTCGAGGCGGAATGCTTTCGCACCGCTCGTTCCGACCAATGCGCCGGTGTCCGTGAAAGCGCGTCGATACCATCTCCCGTCCCAGCCGGAGGTTCGGAGCGCTTCGCGGTAGCGTTTGGCATGGGACCGATAGCGCGCCGCGCGGTCCTGGTCGCCCCGCTCTTCGGTAAGCGTGCTCATTTCGTCGAGTATGGCGACCGTGAACCACGCGAGCCACACGCTTTCACCCGCCCCTTCGATGCCGACCTTGTTCATGCCGTCGTTCCAGTCTGCGGAACCCATTAAGGGGAGTCCGTGCGCTCCCGAGGTAAGCGAGTGTTCGACCGCGCGGATCAAATGTTCGTAGAGCGAACTTTTTTCATCGCCGTGCTCGAAGACGCCGACCACGTTTTGACGATCCGCTTTGTCAGGAATATCGCCCGCGAGGTATGGGATCACTTTGTCGAGGAGCGCATGGTCGCCGGTGAAGCGTACATAACGGAGCGTCGTATACGGTAGCCAGAGTTGCGGATCGGAGAGTCTGGTGCGCGCCCCGAAGTCGTTATGTGGTTGCCACCATGCGAGCACATCGCCTTCCCTGAATTGGTGCGCCGCGGCGGCAAGGATGTGGTTCCTCGTCCATTTCGGGTCGCACCAGAGCATTGCAAGTGCGTCCTGCAGTTGGTCGCGGTATCCGAACGCACCACCGATCTGTGAGAAGCCGAGCCGCGCATGAACACGCGAGGCGACGATCTGGTGCGGGAGAAAACGGTTGGCGAGTGTCGCAAGCGTGGGGTCGGGAAGCGTGACAAAGGGAAGCGGCGACACGGCACCCCCATTTTTCGCCCGAAGGAAAGCCGCCTCCGCATACGTTCCGTTTCCGGCTTTCTTTAACAGACGGTCGAATTCACCTTCGTCGGCTTCGCCGAGGAAGAATATGGTCGTCGCTGTTTTTCCCGCCGGAAGCGTTATCCGCCTTCGGAGTGTCGCGGCCGGTTCAGCTTCCGCGTCGATGGTCGAAGAAAGTCCCGTCCGCATCAATGCGGCAGGATCGCGGATGTCCCCGTGTCTTCCCAGAAACTCTTCGCGGCTCGCGCTCCATTCGTCGGCTCCTCCGACGATCCCGACGAACATTTTTTCTTTGGAAAATTGGTGCCGATATCGCTCCTTTACCATGAGCGTCGACCCTTCTTTTACCATGAATGAAAGGTGTTTTCGGGTCTCTTGCGGAAGATTTCCCATGAGTAGTTCAAAGTAGCCGTAGAGGGAAAGCGTCCGCTCTTCTTGTGTGCGGTTGGTGAGTTGCATCCGATAGAATTTCACCGCCGATTCTCTATCGGCATACATGGTGAGTTCGGTCTCAATGCCGAGCGCCTCCGTGCCGTATGTGACATGTCCTTTGCCAAAACGAATCTCATGGGATGCTTCTGTGCCGCAAAGGACGGGGAGCGGACTCATGTATGCGCCGGTCTCGTCGTCGCGTACGTAGAACGCTTCACCGGTCGATTCGGAGAGAAGGTCGTTGTACGGAACAGTAAGCTTGTTGTCGTAACTATTCCTCGTCCAGGTGAACGACATTCCTCGGTCGGTCGCAAGAAATCCTATATGTTCGTTCGCCACGATGTTCGACCACGGGCGCGGCGGACGGGTACCCTCTACGGAGCGGATAACATACTCTTCCGTCTTTGGGTCGTATCCTCCGATGCCGTTCACGAACTCGAGCTCGGTGTTTCCCGCACCTCGAAGCGGCGCGTAGATATGCCCGAAGCGCGTTTTTTCCGAAAGAAGTTTCGGCGGATATGCCCGCACGCTCCCTCGCTGGAGTAGGAGTGCGGCGTCGACGAGCGAGCCCTTTTTGGCGTCGATCTGGACGGCGGCGAGCGCGTACATGGCCGCCCGCTCCCCCTCGCTTAACTGTTCCGCGTGTACGTGGAAGATCGCTGAAAGCGAGTGTTCTGCTTGAGTGCGGTGCATGTACAAGAGGTAATCGATCTCATCTTCGAAGGTCTTTAAATATCCTCCAGAGTGGTTGTTGTAAATGATGACGTCGACCGCGATGCCTTTTTTGATGAAATAGGAGTGACAGTTCAGGATCTGACGGACCATTGGAAGATCGGTCACCCCTGAAACGGAGAGGAGAATGATCGGACGTGCTCCCGAGATACCCATTTTCCACAACGGAAGAATCCACTGTGGCGTTGCTTTTTCGGTCTCGCCGGCACCTTGCATTGCGCGAGAGAGTGCAAGTGATGCGAGAGTGGAATATGCAGCAGCTTCCGAAGAGGTGGTCTCCGACTCCGCCAGTGAACGTGCACCTTCGCGTTCGGTGCCTTCCGCTGTCTTTCGCAGTTCTTTGTGGTCTCGGTAGCGTTTGAGCTTGGTGAGTAGCTCCTCTTTTGATCTCCCGACGAGTGTGACGAGTGCGACTTGTCGAGTTTCGTTCGAACGCAGTCGGATCCTTCCGACGAAGGCGGCGACGCTGTCGAGCGTGTGCAAAGGCCGCTCGCGGTCGGCTCGGGAGAAGTCCGTGAGAATGGGAGGGGAATCCTTTGATTGTGGAGATCCATAGAAAAGTTCTTTGTCTCGTATCGCGCGGAGATCTTCCATGGCCGCATCACCGGTAAGCAGGAATCCGGCGACGATACTCCGATTGCGGTCGCTCGGATCCGGACGCGACGCGATGATTGCCTGCCCATCCAAATGACGCTCGGTCAAGACGAACAAGCGCTCGTAGTTGGGGTGGAAAGACTCTTCAAAACTTCGCGAAAGTGAAAGTTCGGCACAGACACCGAAGGAGAGTGTTGTCTCGGCGTCTCCTTCATTGGTAAGAGTGAGTTCGCGCAATTCTCCCTCCTCTCCTGAGAGCGGGGTGACCAACAAAGATGAGACGATGCGATCCGTCGTTTTTTCGAAGAGGACCGCCTGTTCGATCGCGGAGACCGCCTGTTTGTCGCCCGCGTCTTTGGTCGGCATGAAAGTCGGAGACCAAGTCCGCTTCCGCTTCGCGTCGTAGAGATAGAAGAAGATACCCGTGGATTCCCGGAGCATGTCGGAGGACTCCCGCGTGATGTTGACGTTGCCGAAACAACTTTCTCCGGCTCCGGTCGTGGTGATCCGTGAATGGAAGTCGCCGCGTGCGAGGAAAAGCGAGATCGCCTCTCTGGTGCGCCACGGGAGGTACCGACGTCGCACTTCGACGGCCGCCGCACTTGTTGGCCATCGTACTTGCATACGCGGGGTGACCACGCGTAGCGTCTCTCCTTCGATGCTTTCCGGCATCTTTTCCTCGAGGAGTTGTGTGGTGACCTCGATGCCGGGGTTTTGAGCGACCATTTTTCTCACCCAGCCGTCGGTGAGTGCGTTCACGATCGAAGAGAGTATGAAACCTTGGTGATGTGCGTAGTAGGTGCGCGCGGGTACGCCGGGAAGCTCGCGCCCCCCCCTCTTCCTTTTTCCGGTAAAGTCGATCGCATCATAGAAACCGTAACGTCCGAACCCGCCCGCCTGTGTGAGATCGGCGAAGTTGGCAAGTGCCTCTTTCGGCGCAAGCGAGAGCGCAAGAGCGCTCGTGTACGGAGCAACGACGATCGACTCCGAGAGGTCGCGTTTATAGCCGAGCGACGGTTCCCCGAACGCCTGGTAGTGGTAGTTCTGCGCCACGTCCTGTCGTGACGATGCGGATTCACCCATTCCCCAGGGGATACGGTAGCGTCGTGCGAAATACCGGTGGGCGGCGATGGCGCGCTGAGCGGAGACACCCCAAAAGCTTTCGCGCGGAACGTCGAAGTAGATGAGCGTTCCCAAGTACTCAAAGAGGGATCCTGCCCATGATGCGACCAAAGTGTCTCCCTTTCCGCTTTTGATGAGTTTTCTTCCGAGGTAACGCCAGTGTTTTTGCGGAACATCACGTTTTGCGATGCCGACGATGCTCGCGGAGTTCGCTTCCGACGCGAGGAGGTCATAAAATGAATCGTCGAGTTTTTCCGTGGCGCTGTTATAACCGATATGGAAGAGGCCACGCTCGCGGTCGTACAAGAATGTGAAGTCCATCTCCTTTGCATAGCGGTCTGCGTTTGTAGCAGCGTCGAGCAATACCTGTTCTGCCGCCTTGGCATGTTCTTCCGACTCGGAAAGCCGCTCGAGCACTTCGGCGTACCACAGTCTCGCCCGCTCCTTTTCCGGCGAGGGGAGGTCCGAGAGGACGATTGCCTCCTGCATCCCTATCGCATCAATGTCCCGTCGCGTTTTCCCGTTCGCTATTTCGTTGATGCTCGGTATTCGCTTGAGTACGGATGAAAGTCGGAGATAAAGGGCGTGAAGTTTCTTACTGTTCGCGACCGGGGAGGCGACGGGGATCATGGCATAGGAGAGATAGCGCGACACGTCGCTTCGGTATCCCAGAGCAACGGATTCGACATGTCGTGCCGCAAGAAAGAGTTCATCAAAGCGCTCACTCTTCCCTTCAAGGCGTAGCGTTTCCAATGCGTTCTTCGTTCGGAGTGCGTTGTG